>CAWVDV010000001.1:0-14151 GCA_963928115.1 Bacillota bacterium
AAACTAAAAAACTTTCTTCTAAGAAAAAGAATAAAGTAAAGAAATCTTCTTTAACTAAAAATAAAAATGTTTCATTTAACCCTATTAAATATACAATCGGAAATTATCAACTTTTAGTTGGCAGAAATAATAAAGAAAATGATTATTTAACTTTAAAATACGCATCAAAAAATGATATTTGGTTTCATACCAAGGATATTCATGGTAGCCATGCGATTTTGAGATTAAATTCTAATGATATACCAGATGAAGATGTATTAATTAGATGTGCTGAAATTACTGCTATGCATAGTAAAGCTAAAAATTCTTCTAATGTTCCTGTTGATTATTGTGAAGTTAGATATGTTAAAAAACCTAGTGGTTCAAAACCGGGCATGGTAATTTATACTCATAATCATACATTATATGTGAATCCAAAAGTTCATGCTTCATAGATAACAAAATATAAATAAAGTCAATATGATATATTTATATATTTTTAAATATATCATATTGACTAAATTTGTCATATATTAGATGAAGCGTGAATTTTTGGATAGTATTATCTACCAGAAAATTAAAACCGTCAAAACTGTTGCAACTACGATTTGTGAAGTTGTTAAATCATTTGGTAATAAATCTATTTCTTCCCCTTCTTGTTTTTCATCTACAATACTTACATTGTATGAAGCGACATCTTCTATTTTAAAAAGTAATTCAAAGCTTTGGGTATCTCCTTGTTGTAAATCATTTATTTGTATATATTTTCTGCCTAAAAATACATCTCTTTTTGAATATAAATCGACTTCTACATATTTTCCATTTAAATCTTCTCCATTAGGATTTTGGATAAGTCCCCTTATTCTTCCATTTACTTTTGTTGCTTCAGCTTGATATATGCTTACTTCTTCTACATTATCTTGTCTTTGAATATCTCTATAACTAGAATTTAGTCCTACATATATTAAGAAATCTGATAGTATAAAAAATGCTATTACTAATATAAAATACATTGCATATTTTTTTATTTTATCCATTTTATTCTCTCTTTCTTGTGTTAAATATGATAACACTTTTAATATCTACGTATATATTATACCAATTTTTCCTTTATTTTTCAAGGTTTTTGGTAAATATTGTTTTCAGAATTGCAAATTTATGTAAAATGTGCTATACTTTATATATTGCTAAACAGCAAGAATAATTAATAAGGAGGTCCATAACTATGGCAGAAATTACACAGGGAGTACGGAAAAAAATAGACTTTAGAGTTGGAAAGTCGAAAAAGGGTTGTACCGGTATGCATGTGCAATCATCGCAGAATTTGTTTCATATTTTTAAATATGATAAGTCTTTAATGGATTGCAAAAATGTTACTTATGGTTATAAGGGATTGCTTCAGCCTTTGGTTATATATTTCAGCAAAGATATGTCTGATGAAACAAAGGACGAAATTTATTCTTTAATAGAGAGTGAAAAAACTATGGACGAGCCACAATTGCAACCTGATTTAACAGCTTTAGCATTTACTATAAGCGTACTGTGTAAAGTAAATATACATTTAGAATTAGGTGCTCCTGATTTAATGTATGTTTACAACTAATTTTTAGGAGGAGTTTGCAATTTAAACTCCTCCGCTATTTTTATATTAATTTATATCTTTATTGCTTTGCCAAGATAAGTTGAATAAATATAAATCTTATCTACTTTTCTATTCAAAGCATCTTCAAGAGCTTTTTTATACAATTGTAATTGATTATCATATTTTTGTATTAGCTCCTCTGCCCCGTTTTCTAAATAATCTGTTTTGTAATCCAATAGTACTAAATTGTCATTTCCATCAATGTAGTAAAGGTCAATTATACCTTGAACTAATATTTTTTCTTCTACATCCTTTTTATAGATTTCCTTTGCAGGAATTGTCATATAAAATGGCTCTTCTCTATGCACTTCTTTTGCATTTTTTAACTCTTCCCATATATCTGATTTTGTAAATTTTAGAACTGCATTCATATTAATATTTTCCGCTTCTAGTTGTGTGATAATTTCCCTATCTTTTAAATTATTTACCAATTCTTTTATATCTGAAAGTTCATACTCTTTTCCAATCTCCAATTTTTGCATACATAAATGTAATAAAGTACCCTTTTTTGCACCAGTTAATTTTTCTTGTTCATCATTCTTCATAAATTTAGCTATTTCAAATTTATTATATGAAGACTTGCTATCTTCTTCATTCAAAAAGCTTTCAACATTTCTTATGGCTCTATTATTTTCATTCGCCAATTCTTTCAACTCAGTAACTGAAGTTTTAGTTGGGATTGCAATTGATGTTTCATATTTATATTTGTTTTCTATTACATTTTGTATATCTTCTATGTTTTTAAATTTAGCACTTATGTCATTTAAATTATGATTATCTAGCCAACTAATTACATCAATATCTTCATCATTTGATTTCTCTAATAATTTTAGCAACTCTGATTTGTTATGTATATGAAGTTCTGCTATATCTGTTATATTTTCTTTTTCATACATATATACAAGCATTATCCAATCCAAATATTTTTTGTATTTCTTTAATAAAATTGGATTAATTTTATTTTCATCATTTAAAGGATATTGCTCGATTTGCCCCATCATTTTTTCTTTTATTTTATCATAATCTTTTTGAATTCCAGTAATAAATAGCTTTTCTTTAGCTCTTGTTAATGCAACATATAGGATTCTCATTTCCTCTGAAAGTGTTTCTGTTAAAATTTTATTTCTAATTGCTGCTTTACTCAAAGTGTCATATTGTATTTGTTTTTCATAATCAATATATTTTACACCTATACCCATTTCCTGATGTAACAATATACTTTCATTTAAATCCATTAGATTGAATTGCTTTCCAGTGCTTGATAAAAATACAACTGGAAATTCAAGTCCTTTACTTTTGTGTATACTCATTATTCTAACAACATTTTCATTTTCTCCAATAATTTTCGCTGCTCCTAAATCTCCACTGCTTAGATGGATTTTTTCAATAAAATGTATAAAGTTATATAATCCTTTAAAACTTGCTGTCTCATATTGTTTAGCTCTTTCAAATAACATCCTTAAATTTGCTTGTCTTAACATTCCATTTGGCATAAGGCTAACATAGTTATAATATCCAGTATCTGAATATATTTTCCAAATTAGTTCATCTAAAGCTAAATATTCTTGTTCTTTTCTCCAATTGTCTAAATTGTTCAAAAATTGCTCTATTTTATTACTTAATTCGCTATCTACTGATATTTTAGCCTTTTGCATACATGTATAAAAATTATCTTTTTTATCACTTAAACGTATTTGTATTAATTCATCATCTGTAAATTTTCCAATTGGTGACCTTAATACTGTTACTAATGGAATATCTTGAATTGGGTTATCTATTATTTTTAATAAGCTCATTATTGTTTGTATTTCTATTGAGTCTAAGTATTCTTGTGAACTGTCTGAAAATACTGGAATATCTAGATTTAATAATTCTTGTTCAAATATTGGAGCAGATTTTGAAGTTGCTCTTAATAGAATAACGGCGTCTTTATATTCTATATCTCTGTATTTCTCTTTTTTTCTGTCATATACTTGAAATTTATTCTTTATAAGTTCCTTTATTTTATTTGCTACAAATCTTGCTTCTAATTCAATATCTTCAATGTGTTCTTCTTCGATAGATTCACTTTCTATCTCTTCTTCATTTGTTTCTGAAATTTCTTGTTCTTTTGTTTGTATTATATGAATCTCTGTCTTTTGATTTTGATTAATCTCTGGATAGTTTGCACCTAAGTTCAAATATTCTTCTTTATCATATAATATATCTCCTAATTGATGGCTCATAATATCTTGAAAAATGATATTTGTAAAATCTAATACATTTTTCTTGCTACGAAAGTTCTTGAATAACTGAATTTTCAAGTCATCATTTTCGCCTTTTTCTGCTTTTTTCATATATGTATCATATTTACTTAAAAACAATTCTGGCATTGCTTGTCTAAATTTATATATACTTTGCTTAACATCTCCTACCATAAATATGCTTTTGTTGTTTGAAACAGCTGTTAAAATGTATTCTTGTACCAAGTTACTATCTTGATATTCATCTATTGCAACTTCTTTAAATTTATTTTGATATTTTTTTGCTATTTCACTTTTTTCAATATTTCCTTCTTCATCTGTTTTTAAAAGTATTTTTAATGCAAAATGCTCTACATCATGGAAGTCTACTATGTTTTTATCCCTTTTTCTTTTCGAAAATTCTTTTTGAAATTCTAATATTAAGTTTTCTAGCTTTTTCAAGACTAAATACATATCATATATATCTTGATTTGCTTCTTTTGAATTACAAATTAAGATTTTTTTAGATATGTTCTTTATTTTCTCTTTTACCTCATCTCTTACATCTTTTGCTTTTTCCTTTATCTCTAAATTGCTACTTTTTCTAGGCCATGTAACAAATTCTAAATTATTGGCAATAGTATATGCATCCTCCCAAGAATTTGTATGTTCTTTTAGAGTTTCTAATTGTTCAATATCACTTCTAATTGTTTGCCAAAATTTTTCTAATTCTGGTTCAACACTTAAATGTTTTTCTATTCTATTTAATGCTGTAATACTATCTACTACAATTTCTCTTACTTCTTTTAATAATTCTTTTCCCCATATTGTGTTACTAAAATCTTCCTCTAATTTGTCTTCTAAATTGAAAATTTCTATTTTGTCATTTAACCATTTTTCAGGAAATGGATTACTTTGTATGTATGAATATATTTTTAAAACTAAATCTTTTAAAGGTGTATCATCTCTGTAACTTGTATAAATATTTATTAATTTTGTAAAATCTTCATCTTCTTTTTCGTATTTTTCTTCAAATATGTCATCTATTACTTCTTGTTTTAATAGTTCTATTTCAGATGTATCTGCTATTCTAAAATTTGGAGATATGTTTTCTAATTCATAAAAATAGTTTCTTACAACTTCTAGACAGAAGGAGTCTATTGTACATATACTTGCTTTGTTTAATAGGGTTATTTGTTTTTGTAAATTCTCGTTTTCTGGTTCTTTATCTAATTTTTCATATATCGCATCTAGTACTCTTTCTCTCATTTCAGATGCTGCGGCATTTGTAAATGTAACTACTAATATCTCATCTATATTAATTTTTTCGTTTAATACTTTGTTTATTATTCTTTCTACTAATACTGCTGTTTTACCACTTCCGTGCTGCTGCAGCAACTAATATGTTTGAACCTTTTTCATTTATTGCTTGTTCTTGTTCTTTTGTCCATTTTACTTCACTCATGGCTTCCTCCAATTTCAATTTTTATTATTATATCAAATTTATCTTAAATTTTCTATTTAGATTTATAATTTATTTTGTTTTTTCTTAAGAATTTTTTAATAGACTTTTTATTCATTATATGTTAAAATTTTTCTTGTTGAAAGGGATGATTTTTGATGTCAGATTATAAAAGGTATAATCCTAATTTCAAATCTGGTTTAAGCAATGAACAAGTAAATGAAAGAATAAAAGAAAACTTAATAAATCATGATACAACTGTTCCAACAAAGAGTGTTAAACGTATTTTATATGAAAACTTTTTTACTCTATTTAATGTTCTAAACTTAATACTCGCAATTGCAATATTTGCAGTTGGGTCATATAAGAATATGCTATTTTTGTTTATTGTTATTATAAATACTGCAATTAGTACAATTCAAGAAATACATTCTAAACGAGTTGTAGATAAATTATCACTTATGGCTACATCTAAGGTTAATGTTATTAGAGATTCTAAAAAACAAAATGTTTCTATTTATGAACTTGTATTAGATGATATTGTTGAATTTAATACTGGTAATCAGATTCCAACTGATAGCATAATTCAAAATGGTGAAGTTTTAGTAAATGAATCTTTTATTACTGGTGAACCTGATAGTATTACTAAGAAAAAAGGTGATACTATTTTGTCTGGTAGCTATATTGTAAGTGGTAAGTGTTTAGCTAAGGTTGAACATATAGGAACAGACAATTATACTTCTAAAATTTCAAGTGGAGCTAAATATATTAAAAAAGTTAAATCTGAAATAATGACTTCATTGAATAAAATTATTAAAGTTTTAACATTTATTATTATTCCTATTGGTATTTGTATGTTTTATAGCCAATTGCATTTACAAGGAATTACTTTGCAAGACGCTGTTGTTCAATCTGCTGCATCAATTATTGGTATGATTCCAGAAGGACTTGTTCTTTTAACAAGTACAGTTCTTGCTATTAGTGTTATTAGATTATCCAAGTCTAAGGTATTGGTTCAGGATTTGTATTGTATCGAAACTTTGGCAAGAGTTGACACTTTATGTTTGGACAAGACTGGTACTTTGACAGAAGGTTCTATGGAAGTAAAGGATTTTGTATGTGTAAATACTGATAAAGATGATATGGAGAATATTTTAGCAAATATCTCCAAATTTTCTGAAGATGAAAATTCTACTATTTTAGCTATTAAGGACTATTTTTCGAATACTAAAGAAGAATTTAAGCCTATAAATAAAATACCTTTTTCTTCTGATAAAAAATGGTCTGGAATTTATTTTGAAAATCAAGGTTCATATATTATTGGTGCTCCAGAGTTTGTATTGAAAAATGATTTTGATAAGTATAAAGATGATATAAAGAAATATTCAGAAGATTACAGGGTTTTGGTTTTGGCTCATTCTGAACATGATTTTAATAATAAGAATTTGCCAAGTGATATTACTTTGTTGGGTTACGTGTTTTTGCTTGATAAAATACGTCCTGATGCAAATAAGACTTTAGAGTTTTTTGAAAAACAAGGTGTTGATATTAAAATTATTTCAGGTGATAATCCTATTACTGTTTCTAAGATTGCAAAAAATGTTAGGGTTAAAAATTATGATAAATATATTGATATGTCAACAGTTAGTGATGATACTGATTTAAAAGACATTGTTTTAAATTATACTATTTTTGGTAGGGTTTCTCCTACTCAAAAACAATCTCTTATTAAATCTCTTAAGGATAATGGCAGAACTGTTGCAATGACTGGTGATGGTGTTAATGATGTCCTTGCTTTAAAAGAAGCGGATTGTAGTGTTGCAATGGCAAGCGGAAGTGATGCAACTAAGAATATTTCTCAATTGGTTTTATTGAATTCTGATTTTGCTGCAATGCCTAAAATTGTTGCTGAAGGAAGAAGAACTATTAATAACATTCAAAGGTCTGCTTCATTATTCCTAGTAAAAACTATATATTCAACTATATTTGCATTGATGTTTTTATTTATGGGTGAACAATATCCTTTTGAACCAATACAATTATCATTAATTAGTGTTACAACAATTGGTATTCCTTCATTTATGTTAGCATTAGAGCCTAATAAAGAAAGAATTAAAGGAAGATTTTTGCAAAATGTTGTTGCAAAGGCTTTCCCTACCGCAATTACAAATGTTATAACTATCTTTGCTTTGACTATTTTAAATAAATTTGGAATAATCGCTGAAGAATATTTTTCTAGTTTATGTGTGATTTCAACAGGTCTTAGTGGTTTGGCTTTATTGTTTACTTTGACTAAGTCAAGAAAAACTGAACATTCGAAATTGCCTTTTTCTATATATAGATTAGTGCTTGCAATTTGTATGGCTACTTTGTTTGTTCTAGGCTTAACGATTGGCTCTTCCCTATTTAGTATTGTTGATTTATATGTTATTAGAGATTTTATTTTTGATGTTTTAGTTATTGTGATTGCTAATTTTGTTATTTTGAATTGGTTATTTGCTAAGGTGTTGAAAGTGAGATAGAATCGTTTTAGCTTAGTTTAAAAGAAACCAGTCTAAATTACTAGGCTGGTTTCTTTTACAGAATTAGGCTCTGTCCAGTAGAGCGATTGCCTTAAATCTCTCACGAGCTGACTTATAATTCATAAGAGTTTTGTTATAAAACTCAATACAAAATTTTATTTTGTTATTGACCTTTTTAACTTTGTCAAAGGTTCCGGTCTGTTCTAAAGCCTCTAGTATTCTCATGATGCTTAAGTACGAATTATCCGGCTTTTTAATCTGTTCTAAGAGTATTTTGTTTACTCTTTCCAATATTTTTCTCTGGTTAGCTAACCGATATCCATAAAAGTGTGGTATGAGTGTTTTTTGTTCTTCAAATGTTAAACTACTATAACCGTTTCTTCCCACAATATCATTAGCTTCCTAAAGCTCATTGAAGATTTCAATGTCATATTTTCCGTCTACTACCCGATTGACAATTATTGTTGCTTGCTCCTCTACTGTTTTCATTTTGCATTCCTCCTTAGGTTTTTTTATGTATATATTGTACCAGATTTTTTATTTAAAGTCAATTTATGTAAATATCATTATATTCTAAACATTTTTCTTCTAAAACTTTAAAATTACAACATCTCGCCTTATATTTTCAAAAAACGCAAGAGAAATAGTAAATTTTTACAATTAAATTTTGCATATTAAAAGGATTAGAGTTTAGTCTCTAATCCATCTTTTTTAAGTTCCAATTTATGGCTGGATTCACCGCTTTTTTAAGTTCCAATTTAATGGCTGGATTCACCACTTTTTTAGCTAATATTAGCAATATTATTATATGCAAAATATATAAATTTATTGCTCCTATATACTTAATATAACATATTTTTTAGTAATAATCAAGGATTTTCAACTTATTTCAAAGCTCTCAATGAATTAATAATAGCAATAACCGAAACACCTACATCTGCAAAAACTGCTTCCCACATTGTAGATAAACCAAAAGCGCTTAAAATTAGAACAGCTATTTTAATTCCAATCGCAAAAATAATATTTTGCTTTACAATTCTCATTGTTTTCTTAGAAATTTTCATAGCAGTATTTATTTTAGACGGTTCATCTGTCATTATAACAATATCTGCTGCTTCTATGCTACTGTCAGCACCCAAACCTCCCATTGCTATACCAATATCTGCTAAAGCTAAAACTGGCGCATCATTTATCCCATCACCTACAAATACTAATTTTCCCTTTTCTGTTTTTTCTTTAAGCAATTGTTCTACTTTTTCTACCTTTCCATCTGGTAATAATTCAGTATATACTTTATTTATTCCTATTTCTTTAGCTACACTTTCGCCAACATCTTTTCTATCTCCTGTTAGCATAACTGTTTGTTTTATATTGTTTTTCTTTAGGTCATCTATTGCTTTTTTAGAATCTTCTTTTATTTCATCAGATATTACTATATATCCTGCAAATTCATTATTTATTGCAATATATACAATTGTTCCTACTTCATTACATTTTGTATATTCAATATTTTTTTCTTGCATCAATTTTTCGTTTCCAGCTAAAACATCTTCATCTTCTATTGTAGCTACAACTCCGCGACCTGATAGTTCTTCTGTCTTAGAAATTAAATTTGTATCTATTTCTTCTCCATAGGCTTTTTTTATTGATACTGATATTGGATGATTTGAATAACTTTCTGCATATGCTGCATATTTTATTAATTGTTCTTTTGATATTCCTACTGGTTCTATTTTTTGTACTTCAAATACTCCTTTTGTTAATGTTCCAGTTTTATCAAATACAACAATTTCACTATTTGATAATGCTTCTAAATAGTTACTTCCTTTAACTAATATTCCTTTTTTAGATGCTCCTCCTATTCCTCCAAAAAATCCTAAAGGTATAGATATAACCAATGCACATGGACATGATACAACTAAAAATGTTAAAGCTCTATATAGCCAATCTGTAAATTCTGTTCCTTCAATAACTAATGTCGGAATAACTGCTAGAAATACTGCAATTATTACAACTGCTGGTGTATAGTATTTAGCAAATTTTGTTATAAAGTTTTCAGATTTTGATTTTTTACTACTAGCATTTTCTACTAAATCTAGAATTTTACTAACAGTTGACTCTCCAAATTCTTTTGTTACTTCTATTTCTAGTAATCCATTTTGGTTTATACAACCACTTAACACTTCATCTTTTTCTTTTACTTCTCTTGGCAAAGATTCACCTGTTAAAGCTGATGTATCTAACATTGAATTTCCTTTTACTATTTTTCCATCAAGTGGTATTTTTTCTCCTGGCTTTACAATTATCGTTTCTCCAATTTTTACTTCTCCTGGATTAATTTTTGATATTTCATTATTTCTTTTTACATTTGCATAATCTGGTCTAATATCCATCAAACTTGCAATTGATTTTCTAGATTTATCGACTGCATAACTTTGGAATAATTCTCCTACTTGATAAAATAGCATTACTGCTACTGCTTCTGGAAATTCTCCAATTGCAAACGCACCGATTGTCGCAATTGTCATTAAAAAGTTTTCATCAAACACTTTTCCTTTAAAAATGTTTTCAACAGCTTCTGATACAACTTCAAAGCCTACAATCAAATATGCTATTATATATAATCCTTTATTTATCCATTCATTAGGAAAGTTAATTACTAATGCTATGATAAATAATATAAAGGCAATTACTATTTTTATCCCCTCTTTATAATTCTTCAATATGTTCACGCCCTTTCTTTACAATTTGGCTAATGTGGTCATCATCTAAGCTATAATATACAACTTTACCCTCTTTTCTAAATTTTACTAGTTTTGCTTGTTTTAATAATCTCAATTGATGAGATATAGCTGATTGTGTTGTTTGAACTATGGTTGCTATATCACAAACACAAAGTTCATTTTCCATAAGAGCATATATTATCTTCATTCTTGTTGAATCTGCAAATACTTTAAAAAATTCCGCTAAATCATAAATTAATCCATCTTCTGGAATTTTCTTTTTCACTTCATTTACTACATCTTCATGAAGTACTGTACATTCAAATAATTCATCCTCCATCTTTTTTTCCTCCTTTTTTGCGTGGTCAGTTTGGGGACAGGTTCGGACTGACCATTTTTGGTCACTTTAGGGACGCCACTTTTATTATATTTGTATTAATATATGATTATTTGTTCATATATTCATTTTATTCTTTTAATATTTTTTTGTCAATACTTTTAAACAAAAAAATACAAATTCTATTATATATAGAACTTGTATTTTTAGCTTTTCAATTATTACTATATTTAAATAATTTTTTCAATTTCTCCTATTGCGTAAAGTGGTATATTAATTAACCATTCTTCTTTTTTATATTCCGCCATGGATGTTCTTACATTCTTTGTGGTATTATATTTTGTTACAAACTCTTTTAAACTTTTGGCTTTTAAATTTTGTTCTGCCTTTACTTCAATTGGAACAACATCAATTCCTAATTGTATAATAAAATTAACTTCTGCTGTTGCTTTTTCAGCTGACCAATAAAAAATAGGAATATCTTTGTTTGACTTTAATTCTGTTAAGACAAACTGTTCAGTGAATGAACCTTTAAATTCTGTAAAAATCTTGCTTCCTTCTAATAGAATTTTCTCATCTATTTTTGTCATTGCTCCTAAAAGACCTACATCAAAAGTATATAGCTTAAATGCATTTGTATCTTGATATGCAATAAGTGGAATGTTAGGTTTATTGATTCTATCAATTTTATATACAAGCCCACAATCAATTAACCATGACAATGCTAGTTCATATTCTCTCGCTCTTGCTCCTTCTTTTATTAGTCCATAAATAAATTTTTTATTTTCTTTAGCTAATTGAGCTGGTATACTATTCCATAACATTTTTAATCTTGGTACTATTTCACTAGGTGCATGTTTTGAAAAATCTTCTTCATATGCTTTCAATAGTTGATTTTGAGTCTTTCTTACTTGTTTAAAATCTGTTGTTTCAATATATTTGTTTATTGCTGCTGGCATTCCACCAATAAAATAATATTTTCTTAATAAATCAATATATTTGTCTTTAAAAATATTGATTAAACTCCAATCTTGTTTATCTATTAATTTTGAAAGTTCTTCTTCTCCTATTGCTATAAGAAACTCTTTGAAGTTTAATGGATATAAATCCATAAAATCAACCTTCCCAACAGGAAATGATGTTCCTTCATGTAAAGCTACACCGAAGTAATGAACCTGCTGCTATAATATTATATTCATTAGCATTTTCATAAAAATATTTTAGCGATGTCAATGCTTTTGGTACTTCTTGTACTTCATCAAAAATTAATAATGTGTTTTCTTTTTCGATGTTTACACCTGTTTCTATTTTTAAACCTTCTATTAATCTTTCTATATCAAAATCACATTGGAATAATCTTTCCATTCTTTCATTTCCATCAAAATTTATATATGCAACTTTTTCATAATTTTTATTTCCGAATTCTTGCATTATCCAAGTTTTACCTACTTGTCTAGCTCCTCTAATAATAAGTGGCTTCCTATCGGTTGAGTTTTTCCATAGTTCGAGTTCTTTTAACTTTTCACGATACATAAAAATCACTCTCCTCTGTTATTATATACATATTATAGCATATTTATTACATAAATTCAAACGAAAATTTTGGATATTTTCACATTTTTCAAAGAAATATTCTAAAAAATTTACATTTATTCGAAGGAAAATTGTTTCAAATATTTTTTTACTTACCTTTCTAGATTAAAAATCGAGCCACAAAATCAAAATTTTGAGACTCAATAATATACTTACTATTTAATTTTACATAGCTTTTCTATATAATTCAATAAAATCTTCTTTAGAAACATCTCTTGGATTTCCTGGTTTACAAGGGTCATTCATAGCTTTTTCAGCAAGCATTTCGAAATCCTCTTCTTTAGCACCATAATCTTTAATAGTAGTTGTAATTCCAACTGCTTTACTTAACTCAGAAATCATCCATACAAAAGTATTTATAACATCTTGGTCGTTTAAGTGTTCAGCATCAGGTCTACCTATATTCATTAAAATTTCTCTAAATCTTTGGGCTGTTGCATGGTCTTCTCCATTAAATCTCATAACTGTTGGAAGTAACATAGCATTTGCTATTCCATGTGGTGTATCATATACTGCACCTAATTGGTGAGCCATTGAATGAACTATTCCAAGTCCTACATTTGAAAATCCCATACCTGCTATATATTGAGCAAGTCCCATCATTTCAATTGCTTCTGGGTCTTTTTCATTTACAGCTGCTGGTAGATATTTAAATATCATTTTTATAGCCTTCATATGAAACATATCTGACATTTCATTATGTGCTTTTGTTATATATCCTTCAACTGCATGTGTTAATGCATCCATACCTGTTGCTGCTGCTAATCCTTTTGGCATAGTGGCCATTAATTCAGAATCTATTATTGCTAAAATTGGAATATCATTTGGGTCTACACAAACCATTTTGATTTCAGCATCTTCGTCTGTTATAACGTAGTTGATTGTTACTTCTGCAGCCGTTCCAGCTGTTGTAGGTAATGCCATAAGTGGCATTCCTTTATTTACTGTATTAGATGCTCCATTTAAAGATTTAATATCTGCTCTATCTGGATTTGTCATTACAATTGAAATTCCTTTTGCAGTATCTATACTTGAACCTCCACCTACTGCTACAATTAAATCAGCTTCAGCTTTTTTGCAAGCTTCAACCCCATCTGTAACATTTTTTATTGTTGGGTTTGGTTTTATTTCATCATATAAAACATATGGTATGTTTGCTTTATTTAAAACCTCTTCAACTTTTGCTGTTACTCCAGCTTCTACTAGTGATTTATCACTTACTAAAAATACTTTTTTGAAACCTCTTTTTTGGATTTCTCCTGCTAATTCTTCTCTTGCTCCTTTTCCGAAATATGATGTTTCATTTAAAACAAATTTTGTTGCCATTATAATTTCCTCCTTTACATTCCTCTATAATCTTCTGGTATTTCAAACAAACTACTATCTACATCATTAGAAATCTCAACACTTAGTAATTCTAGATTATTTCCAATAATAGTTTTTATATATACCAATTCATTTCCATCAAAATAAAATCTTGTTTTTACATCTTCTGAGTTGTTGTCATCAGTTAATTTAATTGCAAAATTAGTAATTCCTGAGTATTCTTCATAATCATAGTTTTTTCCTTCTATTTCTTCTTTACCTTCTGCTAACTCAGAATCCTTAATTTCATTAAGCTGTTCTAATATTTTATTTAAATCAACTTCATTATTTTGATATGTGTAATAT
>CAWVDV010000002.1:0-2761 GCA_963928115.1 Bacillota bacterium
AAGAGCTTAAAATGTAATTCATTAATGTTCATATTATATAATAAAAGGCAGATAATTTATTTGTCTTTTATTTTTATTTATGATATAATTTGAGCATGAAATTATAGAAGAAAGGCACGAAAAATGAAGAAAAAAGTTCTATTTATATCAAGTACAGGTGGACACTTAAGTGAACTGCTACAATTAGAACCATTATTTGAAAAATACGATTATCATATAATAACAGAACATGATAAAGCAAATGAAAAACTAAAAGAAAAATATGGAGATAAACTAGACTTTTTACCATATGGCACAAGAGCAAAAATATTTTCATATATATTTAAATATTTGATGTTATGTTTCAAAACAGTATATTTATATTTCAAAATCAGACCAAAAGTAATAATAACAACAGGTACACATACAGCAGGACCAATGTGTATTTTAGGAAAAATATTTGGAAGCAAAATAATATATATAGAAACATTTGCAAACCATCATAAAAAAACAGCGACAGGAAGATTAATATATCCAATTGCAGATTTATTTATAGTTCAATGGAAAGAGATGCTAGAAATTTATCCTAAAGCAGTATATGGAGGTTCGATTTATTCATGATTTTAGTAATGTTAGGAACTCAAAATAATAGTTTTCATAGATTATTAGAAGAAATAGACAATTTGATAAAAAAAGGAATAATTAAAGATGAAGTAGTAGTTCAGGCAGGTTATACAAAATATGAATCTAAAAAAATGAAGATTTTTGGATTAGTTTCATTAGAAGAATTAGAAAATTTGATAGAAAAAGCAGATTTAATTATTACACATGGAGGAGTAGGTTCAATTACTTTATCTTTGAAAAAAAGAAAAAAGGTAATTGCTATACCACGTTTACATGAGTATCATGAACATGTAAATGACCATCAAAAAGAAATTGTAGAAACATTTAATGAAAAAGGATATATAATTGGAATTCAAGAGGTTAAAGAATTAGAAGAAGCATTAAAAAAGGTAAAAGATTTTAAACCACAAAAATATCAATCTAATAATCAAAAGATGCTAAAGATAATTGAAGATTTTATTGATAAAATATAAAAGAAGAAGGATTTGCAGCAAAGAGAGGAAGAATTAGTGAAAGAAGAAAATGTAGTTTTTAATAAATTAGAAAAATGTATAAACTCTATTTATTTTGTTATAATCATAGGAATTTTGATTTTAGCAAAAACATTTTTATTTTATTATCATACAATTGCAGTAAATGAGCAATTATACAGTGATACAATAATTGGAACAATTAGTTTTGTTGTAGTAATTATCTGCTTTTTATCAGTATTACCTAATAGAGCAAGAATAATCACTTCAATAGTTGTAGACTTTATTATAAGTTTAATATTATTTGGAGATAACATATATTATAACTATTCAAATAGTGTTTTATCTGTTGCACAAATTACGAACCTGCAATATGGCGGGGAAATAATGAGTACATTGCCAATGATATTAAAAATATATCAAATACTATATTTCTTGGATGTAATAGTTTTATTAACTTTGCTTATAACTAAAAAAGTGAAGATTTATAAAAAAGGTAAAAAGACTAAAAAACAATTAATTGGAAAATGTATTGTAGGAGTAATTGGAGTAGTTATCTTTTGTATAATAGGTGTAGATTATGTAGAAAAAGGAAAAGACAAATCATATAATAAAGATTTACAAATAAGAGAATCAACAATTTTGGGATATCATATATATGATATAGAAAATATGATAACAATGAAACAACAAACTAGATATAAAGAAAAAGAAGAAATGCTGGCAGACTATGAAGAATTAAAAGAAGAATATAATGAAGAATATGGCTTAGAGAAATCTCCAGCACTTAAAGGAATTCTAGAAGGAAAAAATGTAATAATATTACAACTAGAATCAGTCCAAGAATATGTAATAAATAAGGAATTAAATGGACAAGAAATTACACCAAATTTGAATAAATTTATAAATGAAAATATCGAATTTTCAAATATGAATATGCAAAGTTATTCAACAACAGCAGATAGTGAATTTTCAACAATATCATCACTTTATCCAATGGAAAATGGAATGTCATTTGCAAAATATTATACAAATACATATAACACAATATTTGATAATTTCAATAATGCAGGTTATGACACATCATATATGCATGGAAATTATGCATATTTCTGGAATAGAGGAAATGTATATTCAAGAATGAATTTAGACCATTTAGAATTAAAAGACCAATTTGCAGACACTTCAGAAAATATCAATGACTATTTATCAGATGAACTGCTATATAGACAAGCAGTAGAAAAATTAAGTCAATATGACCAACCATTTTTCTCATATATTGTAGCAGCATCTTCACATACACCATTTACATTAGAAGGTTTGCAAGATAGAAGCAAAATCAATATAGATGTTGGAAAATATAAATATAGTTTTCTTGGAAATTACCTAGAAGCAGTAAATTATGCAGATTATGCTTTTGGAGTATTTATAGATGAACTTAAAAAAGCAGGTCTATATGACGATACTGCAATATTGGTTTTTGGTGACCATAATGGATTAAGTATGTATGATGAGCAAATGTTAGATTTCTTAGCACAAACTGATTCGGATTTAACAGATGTTGATATAAAGCTAAGCTATACAAAAGTGGCTTGTGGAATGAAAATTCCAGGAGTTAAAAATGTAACAATTGAAAAGCCAGTAACTAAGCTTGATATAAAGCCAACATTTAGTTATTTGTGTAATAT
>CAWVDV010000003.1:0-4266 GCA_963928115.1 Bacillota bacterium
AAAAATTAATTTTGTTTTTTCCTTCTTTTCACTTTCAGTTCACACAATGGACAAATTTCACTGTTAAAATACAACCATAGTCAGTAAAGTAATACTGATTTGAATTTAAAAACATCCCCTTTTATTTTCAAAAAAGAAAGCAGTACATGATGTACTGTTTTCTTTTAGCTATTTTTAATTACAATTCCATCAATACATTTTATTAAATTATAACTAAATCCATTTCACTTGTATAATTCTCATTTCCATAAGGATAAATAATATATAAAACATTATCTGTTAAATAAAAATACTTAGAATTTTCCACTTTATATTGTTCACTAGAAGTATCTCTGTTATAAATGTTATATCCTAAATCTTTTAAATCTTCTACTTGTCTTTGTTCTTGTGCAATTTTAGTATCTATTCTATTTTGTACATCATTTTTATCCAAATATTCAATTGCTAAAACTTCTTCAAGAGAAATTTCTTTATTATTTCTTAAATCATAATTATATGTTTCAACAATAACTCTTTGAGCATTTGAGCCCTCTTTTAAATTTGATTTAATCATTAGTGATAATATTCCATCTTGAACATTTGCTACATAATCCACTGTATAAATTATATTTTGATTTTCACTTCCTAACACTTCATTTGTTTTATCTATAAATGACTGTATATCTTGATTATACTCATCAACAACTGGACTATCAATATTAATTTTTGGAATATGCACTTCTAAGTCATAACTATTTAATTTTGTTTCTTTTTTCTCTAAATCTACGTATACTAAATCTCTGCTATTATCTTTCTTTTTATTATCTCCTTGATTTTCTGTATTTGTTAAACTATTTGTAAATATTTGGTCAAATTCTGTCTCTAGAGCTAAAGTTTGCTCTTCTGTTTTTTGTCCAAATTTCTCTTCTCTATCTATTCCAACTAGTCTTCCCAAGTCAATTCTTGCATAAAATTGAACATAAAATGCAATTATAACACATATAATACATACAATAATAATTGATATATATATAATTAATTGTTTTTTTCGTATTGGTTTTTCATCTTGTAATTTTAAATTCATTTCACTCTCCTCTTTCTACTTTTTAATTATAGCATTTTTACTTATTTTTGTAAATGAAAATTCCATTTTTTATTGACTTTTTCTGGTTTTTGCGATATGATATTATAGATTAAATTTAGATAGAAATGAGGAATTAAAAGTATGTTATGTTCAGAATGTAATAAAAACCCAGCAATACTTTTTTATAAAAAAATAGAAAATGGCAAAGAATCAATGGAAGGATATTGCTATGACTGTGCAAAGAAAAAAGGTATTAATCCTAATGAAGTACTAGCAAAACAAAATGCCATATTATCAAATGATAAAATTAATTTAAGTGATATGACAGAACAATTTGAAAGTATTTTTAAGGATTTAGCTGAAAATATTAATTTAGAAGATATAGAAAATATTGAAGGTGCTATAACTTTCAATACGCAAGATCCAAATAACAATCAAGATGAAGATTCACCTAAAATTTCAGGTGCAGCAATTCCACTAGGCTCAATTTTCTCTAATTTTATGGGACAAAACAACAAAAAAGATGAGCAAGAAGAACCTAGTAGTGGAAGAAAAAAGGTTAAAGTAGAAAAAAAGAAAAATACAAAACAAAATAAGAAAAAGAAATTTTTAGATACTTTTGGTACTAACCTAACTAACAAAGCTAAAAATAATGAATTAGATATAGTTGTAGGTCGTGACAAAGAAATTCAAAGAATTATTCAAATTTTAAATAGACGTTCAAAAAATAATCCTTGTTTAATTGGTGAACCAGGTGTTGGTAAAACTGCTATTGCACAAGGTTTAGCAATTAAAATTGCAAATAAAAATGTTCCAGCAAAACTTTTAAATAAGGAAGTCTATCTTTTAGACATGACTGCTGTAATTGCAGGAACTCAGTTCAGAGGTCAATTTGAATCTCGTATGAAAGGAATTATTGATGAATGTAAAGAATATGGAAATATCATCTTAGTTATTGATGAAATCCATAATATTATTGGTGCAGGTGATGGAGAACATTCTATGAATGCTGCAAATATTTTAAAACCTGCTTTATCTAATGGAGAAATCCAATTAATTGGTACTACAACTTCAAAAGAATATAGAAAATATATTGAAAAAGATTCTGCTTTAGAAAGAAGATTTCAACAAGTTTTAGTTGAAGAACCAACAATTGATGATTCTATTGGAATTCTTGAAGGAATTAAAAAATATTATGAAGAATATCATAAAGTAAAAATATCTTCTGATGTTATTCGTCAAGCTGTTATAATGTCTGAAAAATATATTCATGATAGATTTTTACCAGACAAAGCAATTGATATTTTAGATGAAGCATGTTCAAGAATCAACTTAGAAAACAAAGAATTATATAAATTAGAAATGCTAAAACAAGAATTATCTCAAGTACAAGCAGAAAAAGAAGAAGTTGTTGCAGCAGATTCAACAGAAGATTATCAAAGAGCTGCTGACTTAAAAACACGTGAATGTCAATTAATTGAACAAATCGATAAATTAAATAGCAAAATGAAATTAAAACAACTTACTGTTCAAGATATTGCAAATGTTATTGAAAGCTGGACAAAAATTCCAGTTAAGAAAATAACAGAAGCTGAAACACAAAAATTATTAAACCTAGAAACTAACCTACATAAAAGAATCATTGGTCAAGATGAAGCTGTTAGTAGTGTTGCAAGAGCAATTAGAAGAAATCGTGCAGGACTTCAAACAACAAAAAGACCACCATCATTTATTTTTGTTGGTCCTACTGGTGTTGGAAAAACAGAACTTGCCAAAAGTTTAGCATATGAAATGTTTGGAAGTGAAGATTCTATTATTAGAATAGATATGTCTGAATATATGGAAAGTCATTCTACATCTAAATTAATAGGTGCACCTCCAGGATATGTTGGTTATGATGATGCTGGTCAACTAACTGATAAAGTTAAAAGAAAACCTTATTCAATCATCCTTTTAGATGAAATTGAAAAAGCACATCCAGATGTATTTAATATTTTATTACAGGTATTAGATGATGGAAAATTAACTGATAGTCAAGGAAATTCTGTTAGTTTTTCAAATACAATTATTATAATGACATCAAATGCTGGTTCTAACCTAAACAACAATTCAATCGGATTTGGTGGACAAACAGCAAATAAAAATAAAATATTAGATAGCCTAAAAGATGTCTTTAGACCTGAATTTTTAAATAGAGTTGATGAAATCGTAGCATTTGACCCACTAACTAAAGAACAGTTATTACAAATTGTTGATTTGATGCTACAAAATACTATTAAAGCTCTAAAAGAAAAGGATATCAAAATTGAAGTTTCTGATAAAGCTAAAAACTATTTATTAGAAAAAGGAACTGATATTAAATTTGGTGCAAGACCTTTGAGACGTGCTATTCAAAGATATTTGGAAGATGAATTATCTGAAATGATTTTAAAAGGTGAATTATTAGATGGTCAAACCGTAAATGTTGATTTTGCAAATGATAATCTAAAATTCAAAGTAAATTAATTTTATTTTACGCTATAAAATTTTTTAAATATAATGGAGTAGATAATAATGTTTAAGAATGTACCAAATATATTAACTATAATTAGATTTTTATTAATACCTTTTATTGTATTTTATATCTTTTCTGGCAATTATATTTTGGCTTTTGTATTTTTTACAATATCAGGTTTAACAGATATTGCTGATGGATTTATTGCAAGAAAGTATAATCTAATTTCTAACTTTGGAAAATTGATGGATCCATTAGCTGATAAATTAACACAGATTACAACATTAGGCTCTCTTGCAATTAATAATATAATTCCTGTTTGGATTTTAATTATAGTACTATTAAAAGAAGTTATCATGATTTCTGGGGCATCTTTCCTTTATGGAAAAGATGTTGTTGTTTATAGTAAATGGTATGGGAAATTAGCAACTGTATTGTTCTATATTGCTATTGTTTCTTCTTTAATTGCTAAACAATTTAGCTTAGAAGGATTTTGGCAAGACTTAGATATTGCTCTTTATACTTTTGCTTTAATTTCTACTGTTCTTTCTTTAATAATGTATATTAAAGATGTTTATCAAAAAGGTTTTATTGATAAACAGGATTTGAAAAAAGAAGTTACTGTTGATAAGAAAGAAAAGAAAAAATAAATAAGATAATTTACCAACAGAAAGAAGATTCTCTAAATCAGAGAATCTTCTTTCTGTTT
>CAWVDV010000004.1:0-2788 GCA_963928115.1 Bacillota bacterium
CATGAGAAACGTCCCCAATGCGACACTTGCTATTTTTCGAGTAACCAATCTATAATATTTTTATGGATAATTCCATTTCTTGATAAGTCTTTTTTTTCTAATGAAAGAACATATTTAGGTACATCATCATTTATTCCATTATAAGCACCAAATTCTCTTTCTATTACACTTTCATTCTCTAACGAATATGCAACTTGAAAATACGCTTTTTCATCTGTTTTTGTTGCAATAAAATCAATTTCTCCTTTTTTTGTTTTTCCTATATAAACATCATAACCTCTTTCTAGAAGCTCATTATATACAACATTTTCAATCGCAAAACATTTATTTATTTCAAAGTTGTTATTTTTTATTTGTGCTATCCCTAAGTCTGTCATATAGTATTTGTTTAATGTTTTTAAAATAGCTTTTCCATGAATGTCATATCTATAAATCTTTTTGATTATTAAAGCTTTGCATAATGCATCTAAATACACATATAAGGTTTCAGTAGATATTGATTTTCCTTCGCTTTTCAAATATTTTATGATATTTTCTGCTGAAAATTCTCTGCCTGTTGTATCAACAACATATTGTAATAGTAAATTAAACAAAACTATATCTTTTAGCCCTAATCTTTCTACTACATCTCTTAGTATAATTGAGTCAAATACACTATGAAGATAATCTTTTATATTGTTTTCATCTGTAAATTGAGTTCTGTTAGGTAACCCTCCCCATTTTACAAAATCCCAAAATGTTTCTTCACTTTTAGCATCTTTTTTTGTTAATTCTGTAAATTCTTTATAACTTAGAGGATATATATTAAACAATACATATCTTCCCGATAAAACTGTTGAAAGTTCATTTGATAACAGTTTACTATTTGAACCAGTTATAAATATGCTTATATTTTTTAAAGATGCTCTTAAAGAGTTTACTACTGTTTCGAATTTATCTACTCTTTGAATTTCATCTAAGAATATGTAATACATCTTATTATCTTTAATATTATCTTTGATATATTTATTTAATTTTTTATAGTCTTGTAGTTCTTCATATTCAATTAATTCAAAGTTAATATATATTATATGATTTTCTTCTACTCCCTTTTCTTTTATTTCATCTACTATCTGATTTAATATTACTGATTTTCCACATCTTCTTATTCCTACAAGAATTTTGACTAAATCAGAATCATAGAAGCCTCTAATTCTTGATAAATATACTTCTCTTTTTAACATTTTCATCACCTATATTAATTATAGTGCTTTGCTTTCTTTTTGTCAAGTTATTTCTCTTTTTCGAAATAAATTTAAAAAAGATAGGAAAATTTCACATTTCCTACCTTATAGGGATTTAATTAAAATATCTTTTTAATAATCCTTCAAATCCTTTTCCATGACGAGCTTCGTCTTTGCACATTTCATGTACTGTGTCATGAATTGCATCATATCCAAGTTCTTTTGCTCTTGTTGCTATTGCCTTTTTACCTTCACATGCTCCATGTTCTGCTTCTGCTCTTAACATTACATTTTTCTTTGTATCAGGATATACTATTTCTCCTAATAATTCTGCAAATTTAGCAGCATGTTCTGCTTCTTCAAAAGCATATCTTTTGAAGGCTTCTGCAATTTCTGGATATCCTTCTCTATCTGCTTGTCTACTCATTGCTAAGTACATTCCAACTTCTGTACATTCTCCATTGAAATTGTCTCTTAATCCTTCTACTATTTCTTCATCTAATCCTTGAGCAACACCAATTCTGTGTTCATCTGCGTATTGCTTTGCTCCTTCACTTTCTTGTCTTTCAACAAATGCTTCTTTTCCTGCTCCACATTGTGGGCATCTTTCTGGAGCTTCTTCTCCAAAGTGGATGTATCCACATACTTTACATACATATGCTTTCATGTTTATTCCTCCTTCTAATTTTTGTTTTTAAACTAGATGTATATTAGCATATTTTTTTACGGTTGTCAAAATTTTTATTTTTTTGTATCTCATGAAAGAATTTCTAATTTTTCAATAATTCCTTCTGATTTTGAATTTAATGACCCTTCTATAATAATTGTATTTTTCTTTCTTAAATTCTTATAGCAATAATCAGCAATTTTATTTAATCCTTTTACTGTCATTACACTCTTATTGTTTAATTCAATTTGAAATATAGCTATTGCATAATATTTTTTATTGTCTACTATAAATCTATATTCTATATTACTTATTACTTTTCCTATAAAAAAACATATATTCATTTTTTATTTTATATAAATACTTATACTACCTCCCTCCAATATATTTCATAAAATATGTATATTCAAATTAATTTTACTAATACATATTTTATTGATTCATTTTTACCTTTAAAGGAAGGAATAAATCTCTTTAATACTAATACCTTTACTGTATATATTCCTTAAAATACATAATCTCAAATTTGTATTAGAGTGACACGGAAACCAATGTTGTCGTTGTTGTCGTTAGACGGATTGTTGTTGTTACGATTAGAAGCTGGATTGTTAGAGCCTGAATTGTTGTAATTGCCTCCTCGATTAACTCGATTATCAGTGTTGTAGGACTTTCGATTTATCCCTATTATATTTTTACTTTTTATTATTTTAAACTGTAAAACAATTTGCTTTCTAAGTTATATGTATTTGCTATCTTTATATATCCAATATGTCCTGCTAAATATTTTTTAGCTTCTTTACTTGTAATTTTACCTTGTTTTATTTTTTCTTTTAAAACTTTAACTTTCTTCTTTAATTTTCTTTTCCCTTTATCTCTTATCTTTAGTCTATATTCATTT
>CAWVDV010000005.1:0-5379 GCA_963928115.1 Bacillota bacterium
AAATGAATATAGACTAAAGATAAGAGATAAAGGGAAAAGAAAATTAAAGAAGAAAGTTAAAGTTTTAAAAGAAAAAATAAAACAAGGGGAAATTACAAGTAAAGAAGCTAAAAAATATTTAGCAGGACATATGGGATATATAAAAATAGCAAATACATATAATTTAGAAAATAAATTGTTTTATAGGAACAAATCAAAAGGCCAACAATACTACTAATCGAGTTAATAGGGGCCGGTAATTACAACAATTCAGGTTCTAACAATCCAGCTTGCAATCGTAACAACAATGACCCTACTAATTCTGGCAATGATAACATTGGCTTTCGTCCAGCTCTAATATTTTTCTAGATTATATATTTCAAGAAATATATACAATGAGGTATTAGATATTAAAGGGATTTGTTCCTTCCTATAATAGGTAAAAATGTATCAGTAAAATAGGTGTTAGTAGAATTAAAAGTATAATTTCAATATACTTATTTTACAAAATAAACTATATAAGTAAACAGCGAAACACATGATTTTATAAGGTAAAAAATAGTTTGAAAGGAGGGACTTTAGATTAATTTAATTATTAATATCAAAACAAAAAAATGAATATATGTTTTTTAATAGGGAAAATAATAAATGATATAGATTTTAAATTTGTAGTTAATGATAAAAAATATTATGCAATAGCTATATTTCAAATTAAATTAAATAATAAGAGTGTAATAACAGTAAAGGGATTAAATGAAATTGCTGATTATTGTTATAGAAATTTAAATAAAAATGAATATTGTATTATAGAAGGTATAATAGTAAGCAATTTTAACATTTTATTGCAAAATATTACAAAGATGGAATACAATGATTTTAATTATGATAATTAGAAATTTACAGATAAAAAAGTGTACATTTGTTTCAAAATTCTAATTGACTTTAGTATAAAATTGTAGTATAATGAATATACTAACAGAGTAATATACAAAATATTACAAGAGGAAATCCCTTGCCTAATAAGTAGGGTAACGTGAAGAGGAAACCCCTAGCCTTATACTAGCAAGTAGTGTAGAAGTAGGGTATGTGCAAAGAGGAAATCCCTAGCCAATCGTTAATAGAACAATAAAGTAGGGTATTTAAAAGAGTGGGGGCGAAAGTTCCTACTCTATATTTTTTAAAAGGAGAGATTAACTTGAATAAATTAAAACTTTATAGAATAGATATAGATTATGTGAAATATTTATATCGATTTGATAAAAGAGTGCAATATAATGAAAAAAGAGAAGATAGCTATACTGAAAGAAGAGCTTATTTAGGAGTAGTGTTACAAGTTAATGATTTTAATTATTTTGTGCCACTAGAACATCCTAGACCAGCACATGAAAAAATAAAGAATAATGTTTTTATTTTTAAAATACATAATGGAAAATATGGTATGTTAGGATTTAATAATATGATTCCAGTAAATGATACAGAACTTATAAATTTTGATATAAATAAAGAGAATGAAAAATATAAACAAATTTTAATCAGTCAATATCATTTTTGTAATAAACATATACAAGAAATACAAACAAAAGCACTAGAAACATATAATAAAAGTCAAAAAAATAAATTCTTAAAAAAAGTATGTTGCAATTTTAAACTATTAGAACAAAAATTAAAAGAATATAATAAATAAAAATATTCTATAAGTAAAAAAATTCTGAAAACCCCTTGCAAAATCTCAAAAACATGATATAATATTTATTAATGTGAAAGAAAAAAACAAAAACAAGGACACGATAAATAATACAATAACTTAAAGAGAGCCAAAGGTTGCTGCGAATTTGGTAAGTAAAAATTATTTATTATCACCTATGTTGTTGCTAGACTGAAATTATTGTGAAAATAAGTTTAGCCGTAATCTTGCGTTAAAAGAAAAATGAGAGAACAAATTGCAATATAATCAATAAGATGAGATGAATGTATAAATTTGTTAAAATAGGTGGTACCGCGGAATTAAAGCTATTTCGTCCTAATATATATTTAGGATAGAATAGCTTTTTTTGTTCAAATAAATGAAAATCAGCATCTTGCACATTTTCGTTTCATTATCAAACTTCAATGTACAAAAGTACAATTTCAGCTTGATAATTCAGCAAAAATGCACAATATACTAATTTTGATTTATTTGAAATAAAATTGTAGAGTGATTAAAGGTCCGTCCCCAAATCCCTAAAAACAGGGATTTGGAGGACCGTCCCTTAATCCCGGTTAAGAAGGAGGAGATTTATTTGTACAAAAAAGTAGAATTGCCTAAAGAAGGTTTTGTAGGAATTGAAAGACAAGTAGCAGAAGGTTGGAAGAAAAAAGACATCATAAAAAAGAACTTTGCTATGAATGAAGGAAAAAGATATTTTACATTTTATGATGGACCACCAACAGCAAATGGAAAGCCACATGTTGGACATATTGAAACAAGGGTAATCAAAGACATTATCCCAAGATACAAAGTTATGAAAGGGTATAGAGTTATTAGAAAAGCTGGATGGGATACACATGGATTACCAGTTGAGCTTGAAATTGAAAAGAAATTAGGAATTTCAGGTAAACAACAAATTGAAGAATATGGAGTAGAAAAGTTTGTTAAAGAATGTAAAGAAAGTGTGTTCAATTATGTTCATATGTGGGAAGAAATGACAAATAAAGTTGGTTTCTGGGTTGATATGGAACATCCATATGTAACATATCATAATGAATATATTGAGTCTGTATGGTGGGCTTTAAAACAAATGTGGGAAAAAGGTCTTTTATATGAAGGTCATAAAGTTATGCCATATTGTCCAAGATGTGGAACTGCTTTATCTTCACATGAAGTGGCTCAAGGATATAAAGATGTAAAAGATTTAACATGTATTGCTAAATTTAAAGTTCTTGATGGACAAAAATTTGATGATAATACATATATTTTAGCATGGACAACAACTCCATGGACATTACCATCAAACTTAGCACTTTGTGTTAATAAATCTTATGAATATGCTGAAGTAAAAGCAAATATCGGAACAGATGATGAACCAGTATATGAAAATTATATTCTAGCAAAAGATTTAATTGATACAGTATTAAAAGAAACACCATATGATGTTGTAAAAACATTTAAAGGTGAAGAGTTGTTAGGAACAAAATATGAAAGATTAATGCCATTTGGAGAAGTTGAAGGAAAGGCATTTGAAGTTATACATGGAGACTATGTAACATTAACAGATGGTACAGGTATTGTTCATATTGCTCCTGCATATGGTGAAGATGACAGTCTTGTTGCTAAACAAAATTGTATCACATTTATAAATTTAGTAGATAAAGAAGGAAAATTTGTAAAAGAGGTTGAACCATGGGCAGGAAGATTTGTTAGAGATTGCAATGAAGATATTTGTAAATGGTTAAAAGATGAAAACAAATTATTCAGCAAAGAAAAACACATGCACTCATATCCACATTGTTGGAGATGTGACACACCACTTTTATATTATCCAAAAGAGAGTTGGTTTGTTGTAATGAGCAAACTAAGAGATGAATTAGTTGCAAATAACAATAAAGTAAATTGGTATCCAGATACAATTAGAACAGGAAGATTTGGAAAGTTCTTAGAAAATGTTATAGATTGGGGAATTTCAAGAGATAGATATTGGGGAACACCACTTCCAATTTGGACTTGTGAAGATGAAGAATGTGGACATAGAGAATGTATAGGTTCAATTGCAGAATTAAAAGAAAAAGCAATTGATTGTCCAGATGATATCGAGCTTCACAAACCATATATTGATGGAGTAGAATTGAAATGTCCAAAATGTGGTAAGAAAATGCATAGAGCAAAAGAAGTTATAGACTGTTGGTTTGATTCTGGTTCAATGCCTTTTGCACAATGGCATTATCCATTTGAAAATAAAGAAATGTTTGACAACAACTTCCCAGCAAACTTTATTTCAGAAGCTGTTGACCAAACCAGAGGATGGTTCTATACTTTAACTGCAATTGGAACAGCACTATTTAATAGGTCACCATTTGAAAATTGTATAGTACTTGGTCACGTATTAGATGAACATGGACAAAAAATGTCTAAATCTAAAGGTAATGGTGTAGACCCAATGGTATTATTAGATACAGTAGGTGCAGATGCAACTAGATGGCATTTCTATACATGTAGCGCACCATGGCTTCCAACAAGACTTGGACTAAAAAATGTACAAGAAACACAAAGAGGATTTATAAGTACATTATGGAATGTATATTCTTTCTATGTGCTATATGCAGAAATAGACCAATTCAATCCATTAGAATATGGTGATTTTGAATTAACAAATGTAATGGATAAATGGATTATTTCTAAATTAAATACACTTGTAAAAGAAGTTGCAGAAAAACTAGATAATTATGATATAACAAATGCAGCACTATTAATTGAAAATTTTACAGATGAACTTTCAAACTGGTATGTACGTAGAAATAGAGAAAGATTTTGGAGTCAAAAATTAAATGACGAGAAAATCGGAGCATATGTTACATTATATAAAGTTCTTACAACATTAATAAAAGTAGCAGCACCATTTGTTCCATTTATAACAGATGAAATATATCAAAATCTAGTAGTTAATTTAGATAAAACAGCACCAGAAAGTGTACATTTATGCTTATGGCCAGAAGTAGATGAAAAAGCAATTAATACTGAGCTTGAAAAAGAAATGGGCTTAGCATATAAAATTGTAAAATTAGGTAGAAGCGCAAGAAATTCTGCAAATATTAAAAACAGACAACCACTTTCAAAAATGCTTATTTCAGTTGATACATTACCTAAATATTATGAAGATATAGTAAAAGAGGAACTAAATGTAAAAGAAATTGAATTAGGTGCTGAAATGGGAGAATATGTAGATTTCGAAATTAAGCCAAACTTGCCAGTTCTAGGAAAAGAATATGGAAAACTAATTCCAAGAATTAGAGAAGAAATATCAAAGAAAAATCAAATGGATTTAGCAAATACAGTAAAAAATGGCGGAGTAGAATATATCGAAATTGATGATACTCAAATAGGATTAAATTCAGAAAATCTACTTGTAACAATGCAAGGTAAAGAAGGATTTGCATTTAGTGGAGAAGGTGAAATTGGAGTTGTTTTAGATACAAAAATCACACCAGAATTAGCTGAAGAAGGAATTTTAAGAGAAGTATTATCAAAGGTACAAAATATGAGAAAAGATAGTGGCTTTGAAGTATTAGATAGAATTAATTTATACGTAGCTGACAACGAGAAGGTTGAAAAAGTTATAAAGAAATTTGAAGATACTATTAAGCACGACACATTAGCTGATAACATTTTCTATAATGAAACAGGAAAAGAATATTCAGATACAAATA
>CAWVDV010000006.1:0-4490 GCA_963928115.1 Bacillota bacterium
AACGGACAAAAAAGAAAGAAATTATCAGAGTATGGTACACAATTAAGAGAAAAACAAAAAACCAAATCATTTTATGGAGTAGGAGAAAAACAATTTAGAAAATATTTTGAAATGGCATCTAGCAAAAAAGGAATTACAGGTGATATCTTACTTCAAATATTAGAAAGCAGACTTGATAATGTGGTTTATAGATTAGGATATGGAAGTTCTAGAGCACAAGCAAGAATGTTAATTACACATGGACATTTTGAAGTAAATGGACAAAAAGTAGATATTCCATCTTACTTAGTAAAAGCAGGAGATGTAATTACAGTAAGAGAAAACAAAAAGGATAATACTACTATCAAAATGAATGTTGAAGAATCTAGCAAAAGACCAGTTCCAGCATGGCTTGAAAGAGATAGTGAAAAATTAAGTGGTAAAGTAATCAGATTAGCTGCTAGAGAAGACATTGATATTCCAATCGAAGAACATTTAATAGTAGAGCTTTACTCAAAATAATAGAACAAATATATAAAACATTAAACAATTTACTTAAAGAACCAAAAAAGGTTTTAAAAAGTTTGAGATATATTCTCGAATATTAGGAGGTAAAGATGATAGAATTTGAAAAGCCAAATATTGAATGTCTAGAAGTTAATGATGCAAACAATTATGCAAAATTTGTATGCGAACCATTAGAAAGAGGTTATGGAGTAACAATAGGAAACTCTCTTAGAAGAATATTACTTTCATCACTTCCAGGATGTGCCATAACAAGCGTAAAAATAGATGGAGTTTTACATGAATTCTCTACAATACCAAATGTTGTAGAAGACGTACCAGAAATAATAGTAAACTTAAAAAATGTAAGACTAAAATTTAACGAGAATGAAGAAAAAATATTAAGAATCGATTTTAAAGGTGAGGGAGAAGTAACAGCAAGTGACATCATAACAGATGGAACAGTTGAAATTTTAAATCCTGAGTTACATATAGCTACAGTTTCACAAGGTGGAAGCCTAAAAATGGAAATGACAGCTGATAGAGGTAGAGGATATAACTCATCTGAAAAAAATAAAAAAGAAAATCAAGACATATCTGTACTTCCAATAGATTCAATTTACACACCAGTAAAAAAAGTTAATTATCAAGTGGAAAACACTAGAGTTGGACAAATGGTAGACTATGATAAATTAATTATTGAAGTATGGACAGATGGTAGCTTAAAAGCACATGAGGCATTAAGCTTAGCTGCAAAAGTAATGACAGGTCACTTAGAATTATTTATAGACCTATCAGAAGCTACTAAAAATACACAAGTTATGATTGAAAAAGAAGAATCTAAAAAAGAAAAAGTTTTAGAAATGTCAATAGAAGAACTAGAATTATCTGTAAGATCATTTAACTGCTTAAAAAGAGCTGGTATTTCAACAGTAGAAGATTTAACTAATAAAACAGAAGCAGATATGATGAAAGTTAGAAATCTAGGTAAAAAATCATTTGACGAAGTAACTGCAAAACTACATTCATTAGGATTAGATTTTGCAAAAGATGAAGATTAATAACAATAATAAAATTAAAATAAGAGAAAATCACTAATTCACAAGGGTAGGGGACATTTCTTATCCATACCATAGTGAAAGTGACAAAGGGGAAAGAAGTGTCCCCTGACATTAAAATAAAGGAAGGTGAAAAAGTTGGCTACTAATAGAAAACTAGGAAGAACTACTGACATAAGAATGGCAATGTTAAAAACTTTAACAACAGATTTAATATTAAATGGTAAAGTTGAAACAACATTAGCAAGAGCAAAAGAAGTAAAAGCAATAGCTGATAGCATTATTTCACTTGCAATAAAAGAAAAAGATAATTTTGAAATGGTAGAAGTTAAAGTAGTAAAAGCAAAACTAGATTCAAAAGGAAATAAAGAAACAGAACTAGTAAAAAGCAAAAACGGAAAAGAATATTTAAAAGTAGTAAAAGAAGAAACTACTGAAAAAAGACAAAAAGACATGCCATCAAGATTAAATGCAAGAAGAAAAATAATGAGAAAAATAAACAAAGTTAAAGATAGCGAAGGTAATAATATAGATTTACCATCAAAATTATTTAACGAAATTGCTCCAAAATATGCTGGTAAAAATGTAGGTGGATTTACACGTATCATTAAAGCTGGTCCAAGAAGAGGAGACGGAGCAGAAATGGCAATATTACAACTAATCTAGTAAAATTATCATAGATGGTGTAATAAAAATGTAATATAAATGAAAAATAAAAAATATTGACTTAATTATTGTGTTTGTATACAATAGAAACATAATGATTAAGTCTATTTTTGTGCAAAGAATATAATTTACAAAGTTTCAATAGCAACATTAACAGGACAAAATGGAATATTAACAAGAGCGACAGATGCAAAAGAACAAACAGGAATCGGAGATGAAAAAGAAGCAATAAAATTAGCATATTCAGGAGCAGTAGCAGAAAAAAGAGGAACAGGAGATATAACAGCAAGTGATTTGAATACAGAGTTTGGAACAAATGGAACAAATGCAACAGCAACAGATGAGACGGAGGGGACAATAAAGGTTACATTTAGAGATTCACAAAGAGAATATATAATAGATGCAGAAGGGAATATAACAAATAAAATAGGAAATAATTTAAAAACTATAACAATAAAAGACATATATGATTTAGCAGAAGGAGATGTAACAATTCAATATGAAGAAGGAATGACTTGGGGAGAATTTTTAAGCTCTGAATATAATGAAAACGGGATTTTAGAATTAAATGGAGCAATAACATATAAAGGAATTCCATCTGCTATAGTTCAAACAGAAGAATTTGGAGAGGATATATTTGATAAGCCAATTGATGAAAATAGAGAATATTATTTTTTAGGTCTACAATAGTAATGACATTATCATCCCATCCTTATCTTGATAATAATTTTTCCTCACACCAATTTGTTTAAAACCAAACTTTTCATACAAATGAATAGCAGGAAGATTATCCTCATTAACCTCTAGAGATAAAGAAGAAAGATTGGAAATTTTACAAATAGAAATAAGATTACTTAAAAGCAAATTACCAACACCTTGCTTTCTCCAAGACTTTTTAACAACAATATTCATTATATCAGCATTATCTAAAATAATTTTAATACCAGCAAAACCAATGATTTCACCATCATTGGTTTTTGCAATAATATATTTAGAATTAGAACTCTCTAATTCTTCTTTTAAAATATTATAATTCCAAAAATCATCAAAATCAGAAATTAAAATATCCTTTATATTCTCTAAATCAAATAAAGACATTTCTGTTATTTGGACTTCATTTTTCATTTCAAATCTCCTAATATCATCAACCTATTTATTTTTTTCTCTTTCTTCAAGCAATTTTTGAGCCTGAGGTTTCTTCAAATACAAAGGTAGAACATTTCCAATATCTATGTTTTCATTATAATGCACTAGACCTGCAAGACCAAGACTATATGAGTTTAAATCATTCATACCATCATCTACAAACCTTGCATTTGAAAAATAATTTTGTATTTTATCTTTATAAATTTTAGAACCATCACCAACAAAAGCAATAGTAGTATTTTCAAAATCTTCAATACTATCTTTACAATAACTATCTAATATAGATAAAGCATCTTCTAAACTTTCAGCTTGAGGTTCAATTAGTTCTTCAAAACTTCCATGTTTATTTTCATATAAAGCAAAATAACAATTATCGTTTTTGCAATCAATAATACTACAAACACAAGAATTATTTTTAACAACATTTCTTGTATTATAAGCTAAAGCTTCTAAAGAACTAATACCAATACATGGAATATCAAAACTATCATGAAAAGCCATAACAGTTGCAACACCAATTCTAATACCAGTAAAAGAGCCAGGACCTTTATCACAAACCAATAAATCTATATCTTTTAAAGATAAATTAGATTTAGAAAAAGCATCTTCAACCATCGGCATTAAATTTTCAGAATGAGTTCTTCCAGTATTACTATCTAAATTGCAAATTAAATTTTCATCTTCCAAAATAGACACACCACAAATATCACTTGCAGTATCAATACTTAGAATTTTCATTATTATCCCTCCTTGAAACAGTCAAAATCCTTGAATTTTCATTATTATCATCTTTTTTGAATGATATATGAATAGAATTTTTAGGTAAAGCATCTTGTATAATTTCTCCCCATTCAATTAAACAAATACCTTTTTCAAAATACTCTTCACCACCAATTTCATAAAATTCAGAAGAATCTTCCAAACGGTAAACATCAAAATGAAAAATAGGGAAATCTTTATAATCATATTCATTAACAATAGTAAATGTTGGACTTGAAATTTCATCTTGCAAACCAAAATATGATAAAAAACCTTCAACAAATTTGGTTTTACCAGCACCAAGTTCTCCAGTTAAAACTACCACATCACCTTTTTTTAACTGAGAAGCCAAAGTTTTTGCAAATTCCATAGTATCAG
>CAWVDV010000007.1:0-4820 GCA_963928115.1 Bacillota bacterium
GGTAAAAATAGAAGAATTAATAAATGGAACAATAGAAAAAGCAGAAGAAATAATAGCAGAAAAAAATCCAGACTTAGAAGAAAAGGAAGAAGTTGCTAAAAAAGTTGGAATTGGAGCAATAGTATATAACACACTATCAACAGCAAATATAAAAGACCAAATATTTGATTGGAATACAGCATTGAATTTCCAAGGAGAAACAGGTCCATATATACAATACACATATGTACGTACACAAAGTGTGTTATCAAAAGTAGAAGAAATGCCAAAATTTGAAGATATAAATATAGAAAAATTACAAGATGAATATTCTATTAATGTTTTGAAAACAATATACAATTTTGAAGACATATTAACTCAAGTAACAAACAAAGAAGAGCCATCAATTCTTGCAAGATATTTAATAGATTTAGCAAAAGCATTTAGTAATTTCTATAATGAAAATAAAATTATAGGAGAAGAAAAAGAATTGCAAGATGCTCGTATCTATTTAACCAGTGCAGTAGGAAAAGTATTAAAAATAGGTGGTTACTTATTGGGAATGGAAATGCCAAACAAGATGTAGAGTGGTCAGTTTGGGGACAGGTTTGGACTGACCATTTTTGGTCACTTTAGGGACGCCACTTATTACTAATTAAAATAAAAACAAACACCTAAAAGTAAAATTTTATGAAAAAGTTTGATTAGATGAGCTTTTAAAAGATAATGATAGTTTTTGGTAGCTAATATGGCACTAACGAGAAAAAATTAATTTGAAAGTTCTATTTTGTAATGATATTATATGTCCATAGTCAGTCTTATGCAATTAATTTTGAAAGGAGGAAGATTGAATATGGACATTAATGAATTATGGCAAAATATACAAGGAGAATTTAGTAAGCAGAATAAGAGACTTGATGGATTAGAAACACAAGTTGGTACTCTAACTAAAGAAGTAGGAGGAGTAAAGACAGAAGTAAATACTCTAAACACAGAGGTAAGTGGACTAAAGACACAAGTAAACACCTTAAACACAGAAGTAGGTGGATTAAAAAAACAATTTAAAAACTTAAACAAAAAAGTAAATATTTTAACAAGAGATGTAAAAGTTCTAGATACTAGAGTAGGAAACTTAGAAGAAACAACGCAAAGAATCGACAAGAGATTAGATAATACCATCAACATAAATATAGCTAGAATCTTAAATGAGCAAACAGCAATGAGACGAGAAATGAATGAAAAATTTGATAGATTAATATCACAAGAGGAACAAAGAAGAGTGTATGGATAAAAAATATTATATAAAAGAAATCAAATAAGATTACACTTATTTATACAAAAGTGTAATCTTATTTCCAGTTTTCTCGATAAATCCATCTTCCTTAAGAAGTTTTAGCTCACGCATCATAGCACTTCTATCAACACTTAAATAATCAGCCAAATCAGTCAAGGAAAAAGGAAGAGAAAAACTTTTAGTCAAATACATTGAAGAAACCAAATTAAAATATCCAACCAACTTATCTCTAATAGACCTTTTTGTCAAAAGTTCAATACGAATATTTAAATCAGTAACTTTATTTAAAATAAGTTCTGGGAGCAATTCAGTAAGTGTTTCATGAAATTTACAATTTGTTTTACATTTTTTCTTAATATCATCATAAATATAAAACAAGACTTCACATTTGCCTTTTGCTTCAACAAACAATTCATTATTAGTGGTAACCATATAAAAAACTTCACCAAACACATCATACTTTGAAAAATGTTCTACAATAGTACGATTACCATTTAAATCATATCTAACTAAATCAGCAGTTCCATCAAGAAGAATACATAATTGATTACGCTTTTCTATATAATTTGTAATGACTTCATTTTTAGAAAAAGATTTCTTTTTGACCTTCTGACAGCTATTTTCAAAGGTTTCAACAAATTGTTTAATATCAAAACTAATATTCATATTTAATTTCATTCCTTTCTCAAGGCACAAATCCGGTTGGAAAAGAATTAAATTTTGGCTAGGAAAACGAGTTTGAAATTTATGAAACGTACTATTTGTACTTTGATTAAATTTCAAATGAAGTTTGACAACGCCAAAATTGTAATTATTTTTCAACCTTCATACCTCGTTACATATTATACAAAACATTAGTTGCATTTGCAACAAAAAGCACGTAATATTTTTGTAATATAAATGTAATATTATGACGAAATATTGGAAAAGGCAACTTCATGAAAGATAGAAAATAATTTGTTGCTTTTGCAACAGAAAAAAGAATAACTTAATATATAATTTAGACATGCAAAAAAATACAAGGAGGAAATGTAAAATGAAAATTATCAAAAGAGATGGAAGAGCAGTAGACTATGACAGAGCAAAAATCAGAGTAGCAATTGAAAAAGCAAATCAAGAGGTAAAACCTAAAGAAAGAGCAACTAAAGAAGATATAAAAGGAATTATTTTATATATAGAAGACTTAGGCAAAAAAAGAATGCTAGTTGAAGATATTCAAGATATTATTGAAGAAAAATTAATGGAATTAGATAAATATGAACTAGCTAAAAGATATATTGTGTATAGATATACAAGAGCATTAGTCAGAAAAGCTAACACCACAGATGAATCAATATTAGGATTGATAAGAAATGATAATAAAGAATTAGCAGAAGAAAATTCCAACAAAAATACCTTACTTGCATCAACACAAAGAGACTATATTGCAGGTGAAGTATCAAGAGATTTAACAAAAAGACTATTATTACCAGAAAAAATAGTAAAGGCAGACGCAGACGGAGTTTTACATTTCCATGATGCAGATTATTTTGTACAACCAATATTTAATTGTTGTTTAATTAATATAGCAGATATGCTTGATAATGGAACAGTAATGAATGGAAAAATGATTGAAACCCCAAAAAGTTTTCAAGTTGCATGTATTGTTACAACACAAATAATAGCAACAGTTGCAAGTAATCAATATGGAGGACAATCAGTAGATTTAATCCATTTAGGAAAATATTTAAGAAAAAGTTATAACAAGTATAAAAAAGAACTTGAGAGCAAATATAAAGGAAAAATAAAAGACAAAATAATAGAAGATATGATTCAAGACAGATTAAAAGCAGAACTAAAATCAGGAGTACAAACTATTCAATATCAAATAAACACTTTAATGACAACTAATGGACAAGCACCATTTGTAACACTATTCTTACACTTGGAAAAAGATGACCCATATATCAAAGAAAATGCAATGATTATTGAAGAAGTATTAAGACAAAGATATGAAGGAATCAAAAATGAAGCAGGAGTATATGTAACACCAGCATTTCCAAAATTAGTTTATGTGTTAGATGAATTCAATAATTTACAAGGTGGAGAATATGATTATTTAACAAGACTTGCAGTTAAATGTTCAGCCAAAAGAATGTATCCAGATTATATATCAGCTAAAAAAATGCGTGAGAATTATGAAGGAAACGTATTTAGTCCAATGGGATGCAGAAGTTTCTTATCACCTTGGAAAGATGAGAATGGAAACTACAAATTTGAGGGAAGATTTAATCAAGGTGTAGTAAGTATCAACTTACCACAAATAGGAATTGTAGCAAAAGGTGATGAAGAAAAATTCTGGAAGATATTTGATGAAAGACTTGAACTTTGTAAAGAAGCATTAATGTGTAGACATTATGCATTACTTGGAACACACTCAGATATAAGTCCAATTCACTGGCAATATGGAGCAATAGCAAGACTTGAAAAAGGTGAAAAAATAGATAAACTATTATATGGTGGATATTCAACATTATCTTTAGGATACATAGGAATATATGAAGTAACAAAATTAATGACTGGCGAATCACATACAACAGAAAAAGGACATGAATTTGCATTAAAAGTTATGAAACATTTAAGAGAAACAACAGATAAATGGAAAAAAGAAACAAATATTGGATTTGCTTTATATGGTACACCAGCAGAAAGTTTATGTTACAAGTTTGCAAGAATAGACAAAGAAAAATTCGGAACAATTAAAGATGTTACAGACAAAGGATATTATACAAATTCATACCATGTAGATGTAAGAGAAAAAATTGATGCATTTGCAAAATTAACATTTGAAAGTGAATTCCAAAAGATATCATCTGGTGGTTCAATATCATATATTGAAATACCAAATATGAACAAAAACTTAGAAGCATTAGAAACAGTTGTTAAATTTATATATGACAACATCCAATATGCAGAATTTAATACAAAATCAGATTATTGTCATGAATGTGGTTTTGATGGAGAAATCATAATTAATAAAGATAATGAATGGGAATGTCCAAATTGTGGGAATAAAGACCATAGCAAAATGACAGTAGTTAGAAGAACATGTGGATATTTAGGAGAAAACTTCTGGAACGTAGGGAAGACAAAAGAAATCAAGCAAAGAGTAATGCATTTGTGATGGTTAGTTTGGGGACAGGTTCGGAGTGACCATTTTTGGTTAGTTTAGGGACGGCACTAAGTGACGGGAATAAAAACAAAAATAAAAAGAAATCTGAAAAAATATATAATACTCAGATTTCTTTTAATATGTAAAAAATTATTTATTATTCAAAAATCTATCCAGCAATTGTTTCCTGCAAAGTTCTTCAAAACTATCATCTAATGTATCTAAAGCAACATCTTCATTATACTTTCTATCTAAACAGTACTTAATAATATAATCAGCAAGTTCAGGATTTTTAGAAAGAAGAGGACCATGCAAATAAGTTGCAATAACATTATTTTGAAAATAACCTTCTTCAGTATCTCCGAACTTGTTGCCATTACCAAATAAAACCTTCCC
>CAWVDV010000008.1:0-23705 GCA_963928115.1 Bacillota bacterium
GTCTATTAAAGATGTTATTAAATTTAATTAATATAAAATAAAAAAATAAGATAAATGGAGATATCGAGAGATAATCGTTCATTTATAGAGATAGGAGTGTTTTAAATGAAAGTAACTGACAACAAAATATATATTAATGCTCCAACAGTAGAATATGACAAATTAAATATTTTAATAAAAGATAAGAAATGTATAAATTGTAAGTATGTATCACACCCAAATACAAGTGTAAATTATTGCAAACACCCTAAAATATTTAGATTAAGCATAGTAGAATGGTACGATGCTTGCAAATATTATAAAGAAAGGAGTTAAAAGATGAGTAAAATAGAAGGATATTCTATACAAAACGGAGAACCAACACCAGATAATCCAGCTGAAATTAAAAGCTTGGATATAGAAAAAGATATAAAGTTTATAGATGAAATGATAAAAGAATACAACACATTTGAAGATTTAGAAGATATGGAAATAGATAAAATATTACAGGAGCATGATAATAAAATAAATAATTTATTAGCTTTAGTTCCTAAAGATTTAAAAGCAGGAGAAGAATTGGAAACAACATGTCCTAATTGTGGAGCAAAATTAAGAATAGCAAAAGCAAGTATAAATGGACATTTATGGATAACTTGTGAAAAAGAAGGTGTATTGATATGCCAATAAAAAATGAAGAAGCAATAAAAACATTAAATGAAATATTAGAAAAACAAATATTTATTGATAGTACACCTCAAAATACAACAATAAATGCTTATGAAGCAATAGAAACAGTCTTAAATATGCTAAAAGAAAAAGATGAAAAGATAGAAAGTTTAGAAAAAACACTAGACAAAAGATTTATATATGTTACAGGAGCAAGAACAGTATATGGTAGATTAATGCAATTAGATAAAGAAAGTATAGTACAAGATGATTTAAAACGTAGAAATGAATTGAATCAATGTATAAAAGCAGAAGAGAAATACAAGGAATTATATCATAAAGCCTTAGGAGATTTAGCAAAAGCAGATAGAGAAAATATAAAGAAAGATAAGCAAATAGATTTAATGTCAGAACATTTAATAGGAATAATATTTTTTGATAAGAAAAATGGAGAAATACTTTTTGACAATAAAGAAGATGTAAAACAATATTTTGAAAGGAAGAGTGAAGAATGATTGAAGTAGGAGATTATATTAAAACAATATATCATAATATTGAAAAAGTAGAAAAAATGATACAAGAAGATGGTTGGGTATATGTAATTACAAATAAAAGTGGTTATGAATTAGAATGTCTTAAAAATATTGTAGTAAAGAAAACTAGCAAAGATATATTAGATTTAATAGAAAATGAAGATATATTAAAAGTTAAAACTAAAGATAATGAAATAATTTATGTTGGAGTTGACGAAAATACAATAGATTTGGATTATGAAGAAATTAAGGAAGAATTAAAAAGCAAAGAATATCAATTACTAGGAATTTTGCCACACAAGCAATTTGAACAGAACTGTTATACAGTAGAAAGGAAATAAGAATGAGTGTAAAAAGTAAAGTAAAAAGATGCAATGCAGAAATAAAACGTTTAAAAGATCAATTAGAAGCAAGTGAATTATCAAATAATAGATTAAGACAAAAACTTGATTCTCAAATAGATAATAAAACACTTGAAAATATAGTAAAGTTTGCAGTAACACAACATATAGGCAATTTACAAGGTGGAATAAGTATAGATGCAATGGGTATAGATAAAATGGATAATTTAAAATTATTTATTGATAGAAATTATAGATATGGAAATGAGTATATTATTAGAGTTACATATTAAAAATAGACACAAATTAACAAACTTAATATAAAAAACCAGTACAAGTTTATTAAAAAAGTATAAAAATAAGAAAGTTGGTGGAAAGATGGGATTAAAAATAGCAATACTAAAATTTGATAAAGAAAACAAAGCACAGAAAATAGATTACTTTAGAAATAACACAAAAGGAATAGGTGATTTTATAATTTTATTAAACGAAGAATTAAAAAAGAATAATTATAATATAAGAATTAAGAAACTAGAGGAAGAAAGATATGAATAATATAAAAAAATATAGAGAAAAGAAAAAAATGTCACAAAATTATATATCAAATATTTTAGGTGTAAAGCAAAATACATTTTCTCAATGGGAAACAGGAATACGAACACCAAACGTGATACAAGCAATAGAATTAGCAAATATACTAGATACAACAGTAGAAAAGCTATATAAATAGAAAATACTAATCATAGTGCTAGTATGATTAGTATAATCCCATATTTGTATATCTTAAACTCCTGCAACTCTCAAAACTATTGACATATACCTTTTTTAGCCAGGACGGTTACCTCGTATTCAATAGTAAATTGGAACGTTAGATTTACGAGGCACGACCTCTTGCCAATTTCGTTTCTTTTGATAAAGTATTACGTCTAGCACACATAACTTCTATGGAAGCCCTAGTACTTAATCAGTTATGGTTCTGATAGATGTAATGTTAAATACCCTATAGCTACTAGGATTTTGAATTTTAAGCTATCCAGCTGAATTATATAGTTCTACCACCATATAAAGCATCAATTTTTAAGAAGCAGGGTAAAATCAAAAATTGTGACATAAAAATCACATCCTTTCATTTACCCATTTAGGGTTTATGTAATAAAAATAATATATCACAAAATGAGATAAAAGTAAATGATTAAAATATTAGAAATTAGAGGAAGGAGAATAAAGATGAGTGACAAAGGAAAATATAAATTAATTTGGACAATAGCTTGGTTTATTTTTATAACTATATTATGTTTTATATTTAAAAATGGATATCCATTATTTCTACTATTTATATGGATATTAGGATTTGAGGAGGACTAGCTAATGAATAAAGAAGAAATAGAACATATAGAAGAAATTAAAAAGATGCTTAATTTTACAACAAACGATAAAGAAACAGGATTACAAATGAATGGAGAAGTTTGTCATTTGTTATTAGAATACATAAATTATTTAGAGCAAAAAGAATCTATATTAGATAAAGTAACAAAATTTGCAAATAAGATAGCAACAGAAAACGCAGAAAAATATAATTCAGAAAAGCAAAAAGAAGTAGATTTTTCAGAGTGGAATTTAGCTTTAGAAATATTAAATATTATAGAAGGAGAAAAGAAATAATGAAAATAATTGATATTTTAAATAAAAAAGCAAATAGAGAGTTAGAAGATGGGTTTAAGTTTAATTTTGGAGATACATATACTTATAACAAGAATACAGATAGCATTAAAGACAAAGAGGGGATAGCAATAGGAAATATTTATTGTATTGAAAATATCTTAGATTGTAAAGTAGAAGTAATAGAAGAAAATGAAGAAATAGAAGAAAAGCTAGATTGGGAAGAAATAATAGGTAGCGTAAAAAAACCGCTTTGGGACAACAAAAAGAAAATATGGAGAGTGCTAGATAGCTATTACAGAGAAGGAGATATTTTTAAAATTTCTTTTTCAGACACAAGCAATTTCGAACGTTTTGAAAATCAAGAATTATATTTTAAAGAAAGAGAGGAAAAGTAAAGATGGGTAGTGATTTTGATGATGATTTTTCAAGAATATTTGCTAGAAACAGTATGGAGTTAAGAGATGAAATAATGAAATATGTTGGAGAAAGATTTATTAGCAAAAAGAAAATAGAAGAAGTTATAGAAAAAAGTAAAGATTTTTACGATAAAGAAGAAGTAACAAACTTATTAATAGATTTGTTATATGAATAATCGAAAGAAAGTAAGTGATAAATAATGAAAATACCAAAAACACTAAAAAAGAAAAATAAAAAATATATGTTTGTAAAAGAATACGAAAATTATGTGTTGTACGAAGAAATGTGGACAGGAATTAAAGAATGTTTTAATAAGCACGAATTAGGATTAATACAAGAAAAAGAAAAGCCGAAAAATTTGAGACCAGAAAATGTAACTTTTTTGTAGAAGGGAGATACTAATGAGCATTTATGGAATATACAACAAACAAGAAGAATGTTTAAGAGTAGGAACATTAAAAGAAGTAATTATATTTCTAGATATAACTCCAAGAGAACTAAGTAGAGCAATAAAGAAAGATAATTTTATTAGAAATGAATATAAAATATGTTATTTGTTTGAGGAATAGGAGGTACAGAAGATTGAACAAGGAGTTTTTAGATGAAATAGAAAATACTGCTGAAGAACTAGAAAATTTAAGAAAACGACTAAATAAAATAGAAAACAAAGAATGTACAGTAGTAAAAGATAGTGTACAAGGCAGTAGCACAAGTTATCCTTATATAAAGCATAATTGTGTAATAGAAGGAGTAGAAGTACCTAAAAACAAACATTTAAAACGCAAATATAAAAAACTAATTAAAAGCAAAGAATATAAACTAGAAAAACTAAGAGTACAATTAGAATATGAATTGAACTATGTTAAAGACGCAGATATAAGAAAAATAATAAGATTAAGGTACAATGATAATAAAACATGGCTACAAATAATGTTTGAAATGAAATATAATTCAGAGAGCAAAGCAAAAATGAAAATAAAAAGATTTTTAGAAAAAAACAATAAATGTGACAAATGTGACGATTTAAAGTGATAAAATGTTATCAAGTAATAAAGTAGTTGTTCAGAAATGGACATGCCCAAAACTACAAAAGTATTTCTACAAAACTCTAAAAGAATTAAGAAGAGCAGACGTTAATTTAATGTTTGTTCTTTTTATTTTGCTTTCTTAGTTTAACAGGTAAAAAAGTAGTCTTGTAAACTACAACAGTAAGTTCGAATCTTACAGAAAGCTCCAGTTGTAGATTGTATGCAGGATATAAAAAACTAACAGAGGCACATAGAAGCAAAGGTTGAGATATGAAGTTTGTTGCAGAAACGAAAAGTATCAAGACTTCTAAGAGGCTTAACCGAAAGGTTAAAGGATGACCTGCAATATATTCCAAAGCCCAAACGGTTCGAGGTCGCTACTCGTTCAATGCCTTATATCTTGCATAGTGTCTATAAGAAAGAAGTGATGCTTATGACAAACAAAGAGAGATATCAAAAATACATTAAAGAACATTGTAAAAATTGCAAGAACAGAAAAAGTGATTTATGCGATATTAGGATTGCGGTTAAAAATGATGTAATAGAAACGAAATGCCAGTTTTATGAAAGAGAGCAAAACAGAGGTGGAGGTTGATGGCTAAATATGATTGGAAACAATTAGAGAAAGAATACATATTAGGTGATTATAAATCAATAAGTGCTTTCTTAAGAGAAAAGGGTATATCAAGAAATAAAACAACAAATGCACAAACTAAAGAATGGAACATCAAAAAGCATCAAAAAGACATCAAAAAGACATCAAAAACAATAGAAAAAGTAACAGAAAAAGAGGCTGAAAGAGAAGCAGAAAAAATAGCAAATATAAAATCGATTGCAAATGATTTAGCACTAAATATTGAAAAGGCAAATAAACAACTAGAAACCTATATAGTAAAAAATAAGAAAAAAATAAAGAAAGTAAAATACGATTATAAAGTAAGTAAACCTAGCGAAGAAGAAATAACAGAAAATGAAGAAATAGAAATAACAGAAGGAATAATAGATAGGCAAGGACTAAAAATGTTAACATCTGCCTTAAAAGATTTAAATGAAATAATTGGAGATGACAAAGAAACAAACAAAGAGACATTAGACAAACTAGATGAAGTACTAAAAGGATTAGGAGGCGTTGTTTAATGTTTTCAGTAAAGCAAAGAGATTTTTTAGACAATGCCGACAGAAGATGGAATATTAAATATGGTGCAACAAGAAGTGGAAAAACATATTTAGATTATTACATAATACCTAAAAGAATAAGAAATGGAATAGGAAAACCAGGATTAACAGTAATACTAGGTAATACAAAAGGAACTTTGCAAAGAAATATAATAGAGCCTTTGCAAGATATATGGGGAACAGAATTAGTTTCCGAAATAAAAGCAGATAATACCGCTTATTTATTTGGGGAGAAATGCTATTGCTTAGGTGCAGATAATAAAAAACACATAAACAAAATAAGAGGACCTAGCTTTAAATATTGTTATGGAGATGAGGTAGCAACTTGGGATGAAGGTGTTTTTCAAATGCTTAAATCTAGGCTGGACAAACCATATAGCAAGTTTGATGGAACTTGTAACCCAGAAGGACCTTCGCATTGGTTTAAAAAGTTTTTAGATAGTAATGCAGATATATATCAACAAAAATATACATTATATGATAATCCGTTTTTAGCAAAAGAAGTATTACAAGCATTAGAAACAGAATACAGAGGAACAGTGTTCTTTGATAGATATATACTGGGAGACTGGAAAGCAGCCGAAGGTACAATATATATGTTGTTTGCTGATAAAACAAAAGATTTCTTAGTAGACAATATAAATGAAGAATTATCAATAGTAACAATAGGAGTGGATTATGGAGCAGGAAAATCAAAAATAAAATTTGTAGCGAGTGGTATTACATATAATTTTAGAAATGTTTATGTTTTAGATGAAATGGATTTATCTGGCGTATATGACCCAGAGCAAATATATGAAAAATTTATAGAATTTTATAGAAGAGTGTACGACAAATATGATAAATGTCAGTACGCTTTTTGTGATTATGGAGCTTTAGGAAATGTAATTACACTAGGATTAATTAGAAGATGTCAAAAGGAGAGACTGCCAGTGCAAATAGTTGATTGTTCGAAGGGATTAATAAATGACAGAATATTTTTAAGTAGTACATTAATGGCACAAAGAAGATTTTTTATATTGAGAAAAAACACTGTAATAACAAAAGCATTTCAAGATGCATTGTGGAATGACAAAAAACCAGATGAAAGATTAGATGATGGAACAACAGACATAGATAGCTTAGATGCATTTGAATATTCAATAAATAGTTTTTACGAAAATTTAATAAATAGTAGGAGATAAAATATGAATTTACAACAATTTTTTAGTAAACAAGGTTATGATATATCAGAAAAACTAAATTGGGATAAATATGTTAACATATGGGATAGCTGGTACAGAGGTAAAGTTCGTAAATTTCATAATTATTATATATATAATGGACAACGAAAAGTAAAAATGGAAAAAAAGTCTTTGCAAGGAGCAAAAAAAGTATCAGAAGATTGGGCAGATTTAATATTCAACGAAAAAGTAACAATAAATTTAAAAAGTGATGATGATACAAAAGCTTTAAATAAAATATTAAAACAAAATAACGCAACAGTTATAATAAATCAAGGATTTGAAAAAAGTTTTGCATTAGGAACAGGAGCATTAGTAGTATCAGTACAAAATATGGAAAAAGAAGAGAATATATTAGATGTAACAAATTCAAGAATAAAATTAGAATTTGTAGAATGTAAAAAAATAATACCACTAACTTGGGAAAATGGAAAAATAATAGAGTGTGCTTTTGTAACTACAAAACACAGAAAAGGGCAAACATATATTTATATAGCAATGCATATTATAAGCGAACAAGGCAATTATATAATAAAAAACTACATGTTTAAAGGCAAGTATAGTTCTTTTGTGGAAGCAAATGAAGAAGAAAAAGAAGGCTTCTTAGATGAATTTGATACAGAAAGCAACATTCCGTGGTTCGCAATAATAACACCTAATATTTGCAACAATATAGATAGCGAAACACCTTTTGGAATATCTGTTTACGCTAATTCCATAGATACATTAAAAAGCTTAGATGATGCTTATGATGGATTAGATAACGAAACTAATTTAGGAAGAAGAAGAGTATTTGTAGCAGAAGAAATGATGTCGTTTGACAGTGGAGAGCAAAAAATGGTATTTGACCCAAATGATATATCTGTTTATCGTATGCCAAAAGGTTTTAATAAAGATAGTATGATAGAACATGATAGCTCAGATTTAAGAACGGACAAGTATGCAAGTACAGTAGATTACCAACTAATGCTTTTATCTTTAAAGTGTGGCTTTGGAAAAGAAAGATACAAATTTGATGGTGCAAGTATTCAAACTGCAACAGGTGTTATATCAGAAAATTCTGACATGTTTAGAACATTAAAAAAACACGAACTTATAGCAGAAAGTGCATTAATTGCAACCGTAAAGGCTATTGCTTATGCTTCTACTACCTTTGGGAATGTAGATATAAATGCAGATGAAATAACGATAGATTTTGATGATAGTATTATAGAGGATAAGGGAGCAGAGCAAACAAGAGCACAAGTAGAAGTAGGAAATGGTACAAGAAGCAAAAAATCTTATATGAAGAATATTAGAAACATGACTGATAAGCAAATAGAAAAAGAACTACAAGAGATACAACAAGAAAAAATGAGTAATCAAGAGGCATTTGGATTTAATGTAATAGAGGAGGAATAGTTATGAAGATAATGATTAGTCAACCTATGAGAGGTAAAACAGAAAAAGAAATAAAAGATGAAAGAGAAGAGTTAGTTAAGAAACTTCAAGAAGAAGGACACGAAGTATTAGAAACAGTATTTGAAGATTTTGATTGTTATGCAAGTCCAATAGCGTATTTAGCAAGGTCAATAGAATTTTTAGATAAAGCAGATGCAGTAGTGTTTATGAAAGGTTGGGAAAATGCGAGAGGTTGTAAAATTGAACATGAGATTGCTTTGAAATACGGAAAGTATATAAAGGAATTGTAAGTATGCTAACAGAACAAGATTTTATAAATATAGAAAGACAAGCTAATAAAATATATGCTGATTTAGAATTACAAATAATAGAAGAAATAGCAACAAGAATTGCAAACTTTGGGTATGCAAATACAGTAGTTTTAAATGATATAAAAATAGCACAAGAAATGGGAATATTGTATGAAAACATTGTACAATTAGTTGCTAGTTACAATAATACGTCTTATGAAAAAGTACAAGAAATATTTGAAGAAGCAGGAGCAGAAACAATAAAGAAAGACGACCTGGTATACAAAGAAGCAGGATTGAATCCAGTTCCGTTAAAGCAAAGTCGAGCAATTATGCAAGTAATGAGTGCAACAATAGAAAAAACAGCAGGAAATCTACAAAACTTATGTATGACAACAGCAAATACAGCACAAACACAATTTTATAATGCAATAAATATGTCATATATGGAAGTAAGTACAGGAGTAAAAAGCTATACACAATCATTTATAGATGCATTAAGAAAAATAGCACAGCAAGGAGCAGTAATAGAGTATCCGAGCGGAGCTAAAAGAAGTATCGAAAGTGCCGTCAGAATGAACATTATTACAGGAGTAAATCAAACTTGTGGACAACTACAAGAAATAAGAGCAAATGAACTTGGTTGGGATTTAATGGAACTAACTGCACATAGTGGAGCTAGACCAAGTCACGCAGAATGGCAAGGAAAAATAGTGTCATTAAGTGGTCAAAAAGGGTATTTATCAAAAGATGATATAGGATATGGAGAAGCAACAGGTTTTAAAGGTGTAAACTGTAGACATGATTGGTATCCATATTATAAAGGTTCTACAAGAGCTTATACACAAAAAGAACTTAACAAGTGGAAAAATGAAAAGGTAACATACAATGGAAAGAAATATACAAAATATGATGCAACACAAGAACAAAGAAAAATAGAAAGAGCAATAAGACAAGATAAAAAAGAATTAGTTGCACAACAAAAATTATTAACAAGTAAAAATAAAGATATAAATATTGAAGAAGTGAAAACAGAAATAAAAAATATACAAGCAAGACAAAAAGAACATAATGATATTTTAAATGATTTCTTAGACCAAACAGGACTTAGAAAAGATTACAGTAGATTAGTTATTTAAGGCAGTTTAACAACTGTCTTTTTTATATGCAAGTTTAGTGTAACGGTAGCACAACAGTCTCCAAAACTGTTTGTAGTGGTTCAAATCCATTAACTTGTGCCATTTTTAAAATTATAGTCTTTAAGATTAGACATTAAAAGAAATCTAAATAACTCTAGCTTGTCGAGATATAAATGCAAGATACACAATTGACAGAGTGAACTGTCATTAAAATCAAATCAGTGTAAGAAAGGAAACAAAATGGAAGAAGATTTAAAAGAATTATTTGGAGAAAACTCATTATCATATGATGATTTTTCAAAAGCAGTAGAAGAAAAAGGAATGAAACTAGCTAATCTTTCTGCAGGAGGATATGTAGCTAAAAGTAAATATGATAACGATGTAAAAAAAGCAAAATCTTTAGACTGGAAGAAGAAATATGAAGACTTAGAAAAATCTATTGAAGGAGACGATGGAATTAATGCTAAATTAAAGAACATCACAACAGAAAGAGATGACTATAAGTCTAAATATGAAGAACTTAACTCTAGATATTCTATTTTAGATGCAACAACAAAGGTGGTAAACGCAGGAATCAAACCAGAGTTTGCTAAGTTTGTTGCAAGTGAAGTTTTAGGACAAGTATCAGAAGATATTGATTTTGATACGGCACTAAAGTCATATAAAGCAAAAAATCCACAATTTGGAACAGAAACTACAGTAGTTAGAAAAAAAGTAGGTTCTAGTCTAAGTTTAGACGGAAAAGAAGGAACAAATCAAGAAGAAACAAACAAAACTATGAATGATTTAATTCGTTCAGTTAGAGATTAGCAAGAAGCTAGTCTGTTTTATTTTAATTTTAAGGAGGAATTTATAATGGGACAAATGATTTCAAGAACTGATGCAGAAGTGCTTATTGATGAGCAAGTATCAAGAGAAATAATTGAAGGAACAATTAAACAATCAAGAGCGATGTCTATGTTTAGAAGATTACCAAATATGACATCAAACAAAACTAAAATGAGAGTATTAGATTCATTGCCTTTAGTTTATTGGCAAAATGGAGATAATGCTAAAAAGAAAATTACTAAAATGGCATGGGATAAAAAGTATATTGTAGCAGAGGAAATGGCTGTTATAGTACCAATTCCTGAAGCAGTATTAGATGATGCTTCTTATGATATATGGGCTGATGTTAGACCAAGAATAGAGGAAGCAATGGGCAAAAAATTCGACCAAGCAGTATTTACTGGAGCAGATAAACCAGCAGGATTTAGAGCAGATTTATTAACATCTGTATTAAATGCAGGAGCAACTGTAACACCAGGTTCTGATACTTTATATGAATCTATTAACAACGCAATGGTTAAAGTAGAAGAAAGTGGATATAACGTAACTGGTGTTGTTGGTGGTGTTAATGTAAAAGGTAAATTTAGAATGATGGTTGATACGACTGGACAACCAATTAAAGGAACTGAAATAGATAGTTTAAGTAAAGCATATATAGATAATGGTGCATGGGATAAAACTTTAGCACAAATGATAGTAGGAGATTTCACACAAGCTGTTTACTCAATAAGACAGGACATTACATTTAAAGTATTAGACCAAGCTGTTATACAAGACCCTTCAACAGGAGAAATTGTATATAACTTAGCACAAGACGATATGGTTGCATTAAGAGTCGTTATGAGATTAGGTTGGGAAATACCAAATCCAATAAACGCATTACAACCAGACGAATCAGTAAGATTTCCATTTGCTGTTATATTACCAGCTGAATACGTTGAAGGTAGAGTAGATGTAACAATAAATGTTAAAGACCAAGATACAACTAATTTAGAAGGAGCAAAAGTAAATTTCAACGGACAAATCAAGACAACAAATGCTAGTGGAAATGCTGTATTTAAAGCAAATAAAAATTCTACTGGATTATATAGAATTACAGCTGAAAATATGAAAAGAGATGTTATTGGAAGTGTTGAAGTTGAAGCTAGTGCTAAAACTGAAAATGTTGTTATTAACCTAAAAAAAAAAGTCGGTGTAACAGACTCTGAAATAACAGGATTGACAATAACTCCAGAAGAAGGATTACAAGAAGGAAATGCTAACGTAAATGCTGATGCAGTAGTTGCTACATTATCTACAGAAGGTGGTACAAGTCCATTTACATACAATTTAGAAACAGACGAAACAAACGGAGTAGATAATGCTTCTTTTAAAATAGATGGTGCTAATGTAAAAGTAAATGGTACACCTTTAACCGAGAAAGATTACAAAGTAAATGTAAAAGTAACAGATACTAAAGGTAAAACATTTACAAATCATGCAACAATAAGTGTAGCAGCAGCTGCAGAATAGGAGGATAAGGTATGCTTAAATACATAACAGAGGAAGAATATAAAGAATTGTTAGGTGCTAAAAGCATACCTGACAACTTTGATAATCTGAATATACAAGCAAGTAACTATATTAACTATAAGACCTTTGGAAGAATTGATGAAAACAATATTCCAGAAGAAGTTAAATATGTTACTTGCTTAATTATTGATTTACAAGATGAAGAGGACACAAAATTATCCGAAATAGGAAATTTAAAATCACAAAATATTGAAGGCTGGAGTGAGAGTTATTCTACACCAGAAGAAATTAAAGCAGATTACGAAGATAAAAAATACTCTACATTAAAACAATATTTATGGAATGTAATTGGAAACGATGGAAATCCATTGTTATATAGTGGGGTGTGTTAAATGAACGATAGATTCTTTAAAGATACTATAACTATTTACAATCAAAAAGAAGATGAAAGTTTTCAAAGAACAGTTATCGATAAAGTATATGTTAGGAAAACTAGAAAAATCGTTATAAATTCAAATGGAGAAGAGGTAGCTGGAAGTGCTAGCATAATAATCCCAACAAAAATAGCTTTAATTAACGGTCAATTAGCTTTAAATAGTTATATAGACAATAAATCGTTAGATAAATATAACTCTATTCTTAATTTCACTTTAAATTCAAAATTAATAGACCACGCATGGACTTTAATGGAAGGGGACTATATAGTAGATGGCAAATGTAACTTAGAGTTTGATATGACTGAAATTAAAAAAGAGCATAAATTATTTCAAATTGTTAGTGTAGCAGATAATAGAAAAGGAAACCTACAACACTTTAAAGTTGAGGTGTCTGAATAATGGCGAATGGATTTAATATTAATGTAAAAGTTAATTTAAATAGTGTAAACAAAATAATTAAAGACCACGGATTAAATGAAGATGGAAGAGTTGTACGATATGCAAGAGATGAAGCAGATAGATTAATGAATCCATTTGTACCTTTTGAAAATGGAGGACTCAGAAGATTAAAATCATATCCGAGCAATTCGCAAATCAAATACATTAGTCCTTATTCTCATTATCAATATACAGGTTTAAAAGCAAAAGGAGCAAGTAAACCTAAAGGAATAAAAAGAAAAATATCAAACGAAAAATTAACTTATCATACTCCAGGTACTGGTCCAGAATGGGAAAAATTAATGATGGAGAAAAAAGGAAAAGAGCTTATAAGAGATATTCAAAATTATATAAAACGAGGTTGATAAAATGGCAGAAAAATCAAAAATGGAATTAATAAAAGAATTTATTGAAACATGCCCATACCTAAACAAAGGCAAAATAGACGTAGATTATTTAAAAGGAGATATAAACAGTTATTCCATAATTCAATCTCCTACAACACCAATCGTAACACAATATAAAGATGGTGCAAGCATAAGGCAAATAGCTTTTGATTTTGTGGTACAAGCACCTATTTCAAGTAGAAATATAGAAAATCTTGCAAATAGTAAATTTGGAGAAGATTTTATGAGTTGGATAGAAGAACAAGACGACAATAGAAATTTACCAGAAATACCAAATATTCAACATATTCAATGTACATCTCCAAGCTACATTTTGCAAAGAACAAATACACAAGCAACGTACATAATTCAAATGAATTGTACATATTACCAAGCCTAATAAGGGCTTTATTTTTTTATAAGGAGGAAAAGAAATGCCAAAAGAATTAGTATTTTATAACAGAGATAATATAGTAAACTTCATGTCCACAATTGTAAATGGAACTACATTTAACAGAATGAAAGGTTTTACATCACAAGAAAATAGTTCAAACGCAGAAACAGACGAAACAAAATATGTAGATGAGCCAAGTACAAGAAAAAGAACTACTGGATATGCAAAAGAAATTTCTTACGAAGCTGATAGAATAGTAGGAGATATGATACATAACTTTTTAGCAGATGTTGAAGAGTTAGAACAAACAAACATAAATGTTGAAATTGTAACAGTTGATTTTAATAGAAAACAAGGGAATGGATATTATGCTACAAAACGTATATATTCAGTAATTCCTGATAGCTCTGGTGGAGACGAAAATAAATATACAATCTCTGGTACATTTGGAGCTAACGGAGATATTATAGTTGGTACAGCAACACCACTTGACAATGCAAACTCTATTAAAAATATTTCTGCAGTATCTTTCCAAGCTGATGGAGACAATGCAGTACAATTAGTTACATTTAATGTTTCTGATGGCGAAGGACAAGTACAAGGTGCAGAAATAGTAATAGACGCAAACAATACTATTTACACAGATGCAAATGGTATAGCAAATATTAATTTAACACAAGCCACATACTCAAACATAGAAATCAGCAAAGAAGGATATACAACTCAAAGTAATGTGTCTGTTGTAGTAGGTACAAGTGCAGTTTATAAAGAAATAACATTAGTAGAGGCTTAGAAATAAGCTATTGACAAACTTAAAAGATTAAAGTATAATATTATTACAGAAATAAACGGAAATGTCAAATTCATAGCTATATTTCTGTAATAAGTTTGATTGTGTACCCAAAATGGTACAATAAAAGACTAGAGCTTTGCGAAATTACTCTAGTCTTTTTGTATGTACTAATCATCAAACATCTTAAGGATAAGATATATCAGAATTAATACAACAAGTTTGATTGCGTTACCCAAAAGTTTCACCTCCTTTGGAAGGCGGGTACAAAAATATTATACAATAATCAAATAAATTAATCAATAACATCAGCAAGACTGATGTTTATTTTTTTAGGAGGAAACAATGAAAATATTAGGAAAAGAAATTGAATTTGACTTTTTTGATGCTGACGAAATGGAAAAATGGGATAAATATACTGAAAAAATGAAAGCAGATAAAGACAAATTAAATTTTAAAAATATGAAACAATCTGAATTTATAAGAAAATTTTGTTCAATAGTAGAAGAATGTTTTGACAATATTTTTGGAGAAGGTACATCAAAAGAATTATTTCAAGGAAAGCAAAATTTTAGATTGTGTGTAGAAGCATATAAAGATTTAGTAAAAGCAAGAAAAGAACAAGATAAAGAGATTGTAAGTGAAATGAATGGATTGCAAAAAGAATTAGAAGAAATAGATAAAGAATATGCTCCAAACAGGGCAACAAGAAGGGCTAAAAAATAATGAATTTACTGTTAGACGATATTAATGAATTAGTTAAAAACAGAGTGAAAATAGATTTTGATACGAATTTTAGAACTACTATAATGTTTGAATTATTAATGCAAAACCCTAAATATTCAATACAAGCTAAGACTTATCAAGCTTTGAAGTTATTTTATCCAAAAATGGAACAAATAACGGATTTAGAAAAGGCATTAGATGATATTGTTTGGTTTTATAGTTGTGCAAAAGAAACACAAAACGAGACTAGTCAAGAAACAAATAGAAAAGAAAAACAAATTTATAGCTATGAATTTGATAATGAATTAATATATAGTGCATTTAAAAATCAATACAATATCGATTTAGAAGAAATAGAATATTTACATTGGTGGAAATTCAAAGCAATGTTTAATGGGTTAAAATCAGACAATAGAATTGTTGAAATTATGGGATATCGAGCAATGGATTTATCTAAAATAAAAGACAAAGAAGAAAGAAAAAGATGTAGGAAATTGCAAAAACTATATGCTTTGCCAGACATGAGAACACAAGAACAAAAAGAAAGTGATTTTGCTTGTGCTTTTTTATAAAAAATGTTGCAAATTGTAAAATTTTGGTATATACTTCTTGAAAAGGAGGTATATTATGGGATTTTTTACAAAAAATCAAGAAGAGATGGCAAATACTATTTATGAAAGCACTAAAAGATATCTTAAAGAAAAAGATGGTAAAATTCATGTTGTTATGATAAATAGTTTTAGTAAATGGGTAAATCAAAATTTTGAATGTGAAGATAAATATACAACTCAAATTGATACTATTGTAACAGCGATGCAAGATGATGGATACGAAATATTAGATATAAAATTTAATTCTGTTCAAAATCAAGGATTAACAGGACAAATGGAAGGATTTCATACATTAATTACATATAAATAGAAGAGAGGAAAATATGAAAAAATGGTTTATATGTCCTTATTGTAAAAAAAGATTAATAAAATACGAGAAAGATGCTAAAAGCAATGGCATCTTTTTATTATGCAAAAATTGTAAAAAAGAAATAGAAATAAGAATCAATAAGGAATAAAGTCTTTAAATTGAGCCTACGAGCCTGACTAGAAAGGAGAAAACTATGTCAGACGGCTCAGTAACAATTGAAGTAACATTAACAAAGGAACAATTAGAGGCAGGATTAAAATCTATAGATAAAGACTTAGAAAAATTAGAAAAACCTGCTAAATCAGTTTCAAAAAGCATTACTAACGGTTTTAGTTCTGTTGGAAAAGTAGCAACAAAAACAGGAACAGCTTTAACAGTTGGATTGACAACACCCCTAATAGCATTAGGTACGGCAGGAGTAAAATATAATGCACAAATGGAAGATTTTGAAGCTAATTTGACAACTTTGTTGGGAAATGCAGATAAAGCAAAATCAATGCTAAATGATTTAAAAGAGATGGCGAACACCACACCCTTTGAAACTACTGATTTATTAGAAGCAACTCAGATGATGTTAGGATTTGGTTTACAAGCAGACAAGACTACAGGATATTTGCAGACACTTGGAGATATTTCAATGGGAAACAGCGAAAAACTAATGAGTCTAACTAGAGCCTTTTCTCAAATTGGAGCATCAGGAAAAGCAACAATGGAAGATATAAATCAAATGATAGATGCAGGGTTTAACCCCCTTCAAATTATGGCTGAACAAACTGGCAAATCAATGGCAGACTTAAGAGAAGAAGTCTCTGATGGAAAAATATCATTTGAGGATATAGCAGGAGCAATGCAAGTAGCTACTTCCGAAGGCGGAAGATACTATAATGCAATGGAAAAAGCTTCTCAAACGATGAATGGTAAATTATCTACTGCTATGGATGCTTTGAATACAGCATTAGGTAATTTAACTCAAAGTTTATTACCTATTGTTACAAAAGTAGTTGAAAAAATAACAGAATGGGCTAATGCTTTTGCTAGTTTAGACCAGGGAACACAAGAAACAATTCTAAAAATAGCAGGTTTACTTGCTGTTGCAGGACCTATTTTATCAATAATAGGTAAGATAGCAAGTGGAATAAGTACGCTTATCTCAGTTGGTTCTAAAATAGGAAAAATTTTCACAACAGGAAGCACAGCGGTAAAATTATTGAGTACTGCTCTATCTTTTTTAACAAGTCCAGTTGGAATAGTTATTGCGGTAATAGGAGCTTTAGTGGGAGTTATTGTATATTTGTGGAATACGAATGAAGGATTTAGAAACGCCATTATAAATGCTTGGAACTCAATATGCAACTTTTTTAGTTCAATCCCAGCATTTTTCCAAAATATTTGGGAAAGCATAAAGAACTTTTTCATAAATGGCTGGAATAGCATTGTTAACTTTTTTACTACAACTATTCCTCAGTGGATACAAAATGTCATAGATTGGTTTAAACAATTACCGTATAATATTGGAGTTTTTATTGGAGAAATACTTGGGCATATAGCAAATTTAGGATTGAAGCTAGTAGAATTTATAACAGTTGATGTGCCTAATTTCATTAATAGTGTAGTAGATTGGTTTAAACAATTACCTGGACGAATTTGGGAATGGTTACAAAATGCAATAAACAAAATTGCAGAATGGGGACAAAACACATGGAATACAGCTACTAGGTGGGTTTCAGATACTATAAACGGAATAATAGATTGGTTTAGCAAATTGCCAGAAAGAATATGGACATGGCTACAAAATACAATAAATAATGTAATAAATTGGGGAAGAGATTTAGCTAATAAAGGAAAAACCGCAGCATTAGATTTAGTTAACAACATTATTAATACGATAACAGAATTGCCAGGCAAAGTATTAGATATAGGAAAAAATATAGTGCAAGGACTTTGGAATGGTATTACAGGGGCAGGAAATTGGCTAAAAAATAAAATTTCTAGTTTTGCAAGCGGAATAATAGATGGCTTTAAAAGTGCGTTTGGAATACATTCCCCTTCGAAAGTATTTAATCAGGAAATTGGTAAGTTTCTTGCATTAGGCTTAGGGGAGGGATTTGATGATAATATTAACAAAGTATTCAAAAAAATGAAATCTGCAGTAGACTTTGAAACTCAAAAATTAAGTGCGAATTTAACAAGCAATCAAATAAGTAAAATACAAATAGAAGATAATAGACAAACAATTTTAAGGAGCATAGATAATAATAAAGAGATAACAGTTAATACAACAACTAAGTTAGATAGTAAAGTATTAGCAAGAGAAACAAATAAAGTAAACGCAAGACAAAAATTGCAATACGGTTATGCTTAGGAGGATAAAATGGAATTATTAAAACATGGAGATTTTGTATTTAAAAATATTTTGAGTGGAGGATTTAACGTAATAGAAGATGAGCCAAACGTAATTAGTGAAGTAACTATGGCTGATGGCACAATTAAACGAAATTATGGTCCGATTCCTAAAACTCACATAAAAGTTAAATTTGGTAAACTGGATAAAGATACATATCAAGAATATATGTCTCATTTTTCACAAAATGAAGATGTATATTCTTATTTTTCACTCAAACAACAAAAAATATTAACAAAAAAGTTCTTTGTAATATTTCCAGAAACCTCTATTTTATCTATTACGAAAAATCATAGGTACGATGAATTTGAAGTTGAGCTAGAGCAATGTGGGGAGGTTTCAAATGATTAATGTAACAAATTCAATAAAAAAAGCTTACAATGAAAGTACTACACAATATGACAAAATAATATTAAACAATCAAGAATATTTTATAAGCAATGTACAATATGTAGATGATTGTTATTTAGATGGGAATATATTTGGAACCGCTATAGCAAGAACTCTTGAATTTGAAATAGAAAACATTGTAGATTTAGAGAAAAAAGACTTTAAATATTTAACTGGAATAAAAACGGAAAACGAAATTGAATGGATTGATTTAGGAACATTTATTACACAAGAAGTAGAGCCTAATGATACTGCAGGAATTACAAAAGTCACTGCTATGGATTATATGCTTAAGTCTAATATTGAGTATGTTTCTAGTCTTAATTACGAAAGTGGTACGGTTACGGTATTACAAGTATTGCAAGAGGCTTGTCAAGAAGCTGGAATAACGTTGGCAACTACAAATTTTGCTAATGCAAGCTTTATAGTTGATAGTAATCAATTTACAGAAGGCTCTCTGATTAGACAAGTATTTCAAGCAGTAGCTCAAATTAGTGGAACTTTTGCTAAGATAAGATATGACGACAAATTATATCTTATAACTCCTAAAAGACAAGGCTTGAAAGTTAAAGATGTACACAAAATGAAAGTAAAAGACTTGAATAAATTACCTGTTAGTAAATTAGTTAGTTGTAACAATAAGATAAAGATGAGCGACTATAGCGAGTTAATACTACAAAGAAATACGCACCCAATAAATCTTGTAAGCCTAGGCATGTCAGATGTTGAAGGCGAAAATGTGGTAAAGAGAGATGAAGAAAGTATTGCCGAAGATGGAGAAAATAGTTTAGTTATCAATGATAATCCATTTGCTTATACGGAAGAAAAGAGAAAACAATTAATAACAGCATTATTTAACACAGTAAAAGGTTTCGAATATACATCTTTTGAAATAACAGGACAGGCTAAACCTTATCAAGAAACAGGAGACGAAGTAGTTGTTATCAATAAAGATGGAACATTTTCGTATTCATTCTTATTTAGATTTAATTATAAAAGTCCAAATGGATTAGAAAGTGAAATGTCTGCACCTTCAATAATCAAAGCAACAGTAGCATATCAAAATGTAGAATCAGCAGAACAAATAGCAAAAAGAACAGAATTAAGAGTGGATAAGCAAGAACAAATAATAACTGGAATCATAGAGCAACAGACTGAGCAAGGACAAAAACTAACAGAAGTAGAACAAACGATAGACGGAATAACACAAACAGTAAGTAGTGTAGAAACAAAAGTAGAACAAGTAGAAGATAAGGCAGAACAAGCACAAAGTACAGCAGATAGTGCAACACAAAAAGCAGAAACTGCTCAAAATACGGCAGATAATATAAACAATAATTTAACACAAAACTATTACACTAAAACACAAACTAATTCTCAAATTCAACAAACTGCTGACTCAATAAATCAAACTATTCAACAAACAATAGAAAAAACAAACGCAATAGAAGGAGAATTAGAAGAGCAATCAAACAAAATCACGCAAATATCAGCCACTATCGATGGAATAGAGCAGACAGTACAAGATATAGAAAATGTAACAGAAACAGCCGAAGGTAGTAAAACAGTAACTTTAGAAGATTGTGTCGAAGGAGATTTGTTAGAGTTACATGTTTATGGAAATAATGCAGTATTTGATTATTTATATCCAAGTGACGATTTGTATCCATCTGATAATCTATATCCTTATGGAGACAGTAGGATAGTGGTAACAGATGAAGATAGCAATCCTGAAACATATGAATTAGGAGTAACAGATGCTTTAAGACAGAACGGAGATATATGTGACGAATATGTACTACAAGATGGAAAAGCTAAAGTAATAAGAAAAATAAATAAAGACGGAACAGTAAAAACACAAGAAACAATAGAAGAACTTGGAGAATATGCAATTCATTTAAAAGAAGGAACGAATACATTAACAATAAAAAACTATTCAGCAAATTTGAAAGTAAAATATGCTTATAAAAATGATTATACAGAAATATTTGCAACTAAAGTAGAAATGAACTCTTCAATTACTCAAACAGCAGAAGAAATAAATTTAGAAGTAAGAAAGAAAGTTGATGAAAATGAAGTTATTTCAAAAATTAACCAAAGCGCTGAACAAATTCAAATCAGTGCTAATAAAATTTCTCTTGAACGGAAAAGAAATAAATTTAACAAGTGATAATGTTGTTATAGAAAGTAATAACTTTAATGTAGACAAAAATGGAAATATGACTTGTACAAATGCTAACGTAAGCGGAACTATATCTAGTAATAATGTTAATATAACTGGTGGAAAGGTTTCGTTAGATACAGATTTAACAGGTGGAGATAACGCTTTTATAGTAAAATCATCATCTAGAGGTTGGGAAAGTTGGATTGGTCCTGGTAATGCGTCAATAGGAGGATATGCAAATGATGCAAGTAGTGGAGTTAGGATATACGGTAGAGCAACAGGTAGTGGGCAATCAACAGTTATTGCAGATACATTGTCAGGACAAATAATTAATCAAACGTCTTTAGAATCTAAAAAGAAAAATTTTGAGAAACTAGAAAATGCATTAGATATCATCAAACAAGTAGATATATATAAATACAATTTCAAATCCGAAAGAGATACTGATAAAAAGCATATAGGTTTTGTAATTGGAGATAATTATAAATATTCAAAGGAATTAACTTCTAAAGAAAATGATGGAGCAGATATTTATAGTTTAGCAAGTTGTTGTTTGCAAGCAATTAAAGAACAACAAGAAACGATAGAAAACTTACAAAATGAAATTAAAAAATTAAAAGAGGGTGTCCTGAAATAGGAGCCCAAGAAACAAAAAATCCAGCTCGATAAGAGTTGGATTTTTTGATATAAAAATTAGGGAAAATACTGACAAAACGACACTTTAATGATATAATTCAATTGTAAAAAGTATTGATTTTGGAGGTATAAAATGGGATTTAAATATTATGAGCAAAACCAATTAATGATACCAATGGAATGGAAAACATTAATAGATAAAAATGATGTAGTATTCGTATTAAATGATTTAATAGATAATATGAATATAGATAAATTGTTAGAAACATATTCTCCATTAGGAAATAGCTCATACTCTCCAAAAATGATGTTAAAAATATTAATGTATGGATATATAAGAAAAAGATATTCATCAAGACAAATAGCAGAAGCAGTACAATGCAATATAAAATTCATATGGTTAGCAGGAGGAAATAAACCAACAAGAAATGTAATCAATTCATTTAGAAAAGACAAAATGAAAATCATAATGGAAGATGTATTTGTAGAATTGCTTGAAGTACTTGAAAGAAAAGGATATATCAATACAGAAGAGTATTTTGTAGATGGAACAAAAATAGAGGCAAATGCAAATAAATACACATTTGTGTGGAAAAAAGCAGTAGAAAAATATAGAGCAAAATTGCAAGAACAAGTACACGAATTAATGAAAGATATAGATAATTTAAATGATGAAGAAGATAAAATATACCCAGACAAAGAGATAAAAACAGAAGAAATTACACCAGAAGAATTAGAAGAATTTTCTAAGAGATTATCTGATAAATTAAATAAAGGGTTGGAAAAACAAAATAAATCAAAGGAAGAAAAAGATAAAGAGAAAAAAACAAAGAAAATACTTAATAAGGTAAATAAAGATTTTAAACCTAGACTAGAAAAGTATAATAAAGACTTGGAAATAATGGGAGAAAATAGAAACAGCTACTCTAAGACTGATACAGATGCAACATTTATGCATATGAAAGAAGATCATATGAGAAATGGTCAACTAAAACCTGGATACAATATACAAGTTGGTAGTTGTAATGGGTTTGTAGTTAATTGGAGTACACATCAAAATAGAAATGATAATGGAACATTAATTCCACACTATGAAAGATATAAAAGATTTTTTGGAAAACTACCAGATAGTACAGGAGCAGATAGTGGCTATGGTAATCAAGAAAATTATGAATATTTGAAGAAAAATCATATAAAGAATTACATTAAATATCCTCTTTTCCATAAAGAGCAAACTAAAAAATTCAAATCGATGAAATACAATTGGCAAAACATGGAATATGATGAAATTAATGATAGATTCACATGTCCAGAAGGAAAAAAGTTAGAATATATAAAAACAAGAGAAGATAAAACAGAAACAGGTTTTGTGCAAGAAATTAGAGTTTATGAATGTGCTGAATGTAGTAAATGTCCAAATAAAAGTGAGTGTACAAAGGCTCAAGGAAATAGACAAATCAGATTTAATAAAAAGTTATGGCAATTAAAGAATGTAGCAAAAAGAAATTTGACATCTGAAAAGGGATTAGAAATGAGGGGAAAAAGAGCAGAATATTCAGAGGGCATTTTCGGACAAATCAAATGGAATATGGGCTTCAAGCGATTTTTGCTTAGAGGTTTAGATAAAGTCGACCTTGAATGGGGATTATTATGCTTTGCACTAAATATAAAAAGAATGAATAAAAAAGATATAGAAAAATTGAAAGAAGAAGCAATGGCAAAAGCCATTTTGATATCAAAAAATATAATCAAATTTTCAAACCAAAAAATCCAACTCTTATCGAGCTGGATTTTTTGATTCTTGGGATCCTATTTCAGGACACCCTC
>CAWVDV010000009.1:0-3093 GCA_963928115.1 Bacillota bacterium
TACCTTTACCAATTACATTTAATTTTGCCTCACTAAAGTCAATATCTTGAATATTTATACCAACTAATTCAGATAAACGAAGACCACAATTCAAAAATAGAGTCATAATTGCATAATCCCTTTGATAATTTCTATTATCTTCATTTGAAGTTACTTCTAAAAGTTTTTTACTTTCTTCCAAATTTAAATATTTAGGAAGTCTTTTATCTGATTTAGGTGTTTCCAAATTTTGAGCAGGGTTTATTTCTATTAAGTTTGCTTTTTGTGATAAATAATTAAAAAATACCCTTATAGTAGATGCTTTCCTAGCTCTTGTAGCAGATTTACTTTTTAATTCAATCGCCATATAACTCAAGAAAGAATGAATATCCTCAAGTTTTATTTTTTTGATTGTATCTAAAGATATATCATTTATTTTTATTTTCGTAAAATCTGTTTCCTTTGTTAATCCAAAATGAATTTTTATAAATCTTAAAAACATCATTAAATCATAGTTATACTCTTTTATACTATTAGGTGATTTATTCAAAATAGTTGCACTATAATCTAAAAAAGAATTAATATAATCAGGATTTTCTTCTCTTTTTATCATATGTTTCACTCCTCTTAATATATGTATTATATACCAAAATTTTTATTTTGTAAAATTCTTAAAAGTATGATATAATTTGCGATAATTAGAATAAAACATAAAAGAAAAAAGGTTGTGAGTTTATGTTTAAAAATAAAAAAACAAATGATGGGGATGAATTACCAAAAGCAATAAAAAAGATGAAAAGACAACGAGAACAAGAAGAGATAAAGCAAACTAACTCTAAACGTGGAAAACACAGTGGAAAAAGTCGTAAAAGAAAAAACAATTCATCTGACAATAAAAGAAAATTAAAGAAAATAATAATAACAGTAATTATTGTAATAATCTTAATTGTTGGGATAGTGCTAGGAGTTTCAGCACATACGTGGAAAACATTAGCACAAGAAATGATGAATAACCAAAATTCAACAGTAATTGACACAGATGGAAATACAATTGCTGAATTAGGCAGTGAAAGAAAACAAATTCCAATTTCTTATGAAGAAATGCCAGATAACTTAAAAAACGCATATGTAGCAATTGAAGATGAAAGATTCTATTCTCATCATGGTGTTGATATAAGAAGGACTGCTTCAGCAATCGCATCATATGTAATACATTTTGGCTCATCATCATTTGGAGGAAGTACAATTACTCAACAATTAGTAAAAAACCTAACAGGTGACTCTTCAGATAGTATCATAAGAAAAGTAAAAGAATGGTGGAAAGCATGGCAACTAGAAACGTGCCTTTCAAAAGAAGAAATTTTGGAAGGATATTTGAATGTAATATATGTTGGACCTAGCATTTATGGTGTAGAAGCAGGAGCTAGATATTACTTTAATAAATCTGCATCAGAATTAAGTTTAGCTGAATGTGCATTTTTAGCTGGAATTAACCATTCACCTAACTCATATAATCCATTTACAGATGAAGATAATTCACAAGATATCAAAGATAGAACAAATACAGTTTTATCAAAAATGTTAGAACTAGAATATATTACTGAAACAGAAGAACAAACAGCAACAGCTGAACTTGAAAATGGATTAAATTTCAGAAAAGGTGAAATAGAATCTGGAGATGGAGTATATTCTTATCATACAGATGCCTTAATAAATGAAATAACAGAAGATATAGCAGATAAATACAACATTTCAGAAACTTTTGCAACTAACTATATAAATATGGCAGGACTAACAATTCATAGCACACAAGATTCTTCAATCCAGGAACAAACAGAAACCGAATTTGAAAAAAGTAAATATAGTAGAGCATCTAAAATAGGTGGAAATTCTTCTCAAGCTGCTATGGTTATAATAGACCATACTACTGGGCAAGTTTTAGGTTGTGTTGGTGGATTAGGAGAAAAAACAGAAGCAAGACCATTAAATAGAGCAACCCAAAGTGTTAGGCAAACTGGTTCATCAATCAAGCCATTAGCCGTGCTTGCTCCAGCAATAGATAAAAAAATAATTACTGCAGCATCTATATATGACGATACTGAAAAAGACTTTGCTGATGGATATCATCCAGTAGATTACGGAAAACAATTAGGAAACATTACCGTAAGAAGAGCAGTCGAATCATCTCAAAATATTCCATTTGTTGAAATTATGGAAGAATTAAAGCCTAAAAATGCAATTAAATACATAGAAAAAATGGGTATTTCTACATTAACCAAAGAAGATGAAAGCTTAGTATTAGCATTGGGAGGTTTGCAAGTAGGAATAAGTCCTCTAGAAATGGCAGCAGGATATGCTACAATTGCAAATGATGGAGAATATATAGAGCCCGTATTTTATAGCAGAATAGATAATAAATCTGGAGAAAATATTTTAGAACCAAAACAAGAAACTAGAAGAGTATTTTCAAAAGAAGTTGCATATATATTGAAAAGTATATTAACACAACCAGTAGTAGGCAGTAACGGAACAGCTACATATTGTAAGATATCAGGCGTTGATGTTGCAGCAAAAACAGGAACAACAGATGAAAATTATGATAGATGGCTTTGTGGTTTTACACCATATTATACAGCAGTTGCTTGGTATGGATATGACCAAAATGAAACTGTAGAATTTAATAATAGAAATCCAGCAGGTTTATTGTGGGCAAACGTAATGTCTAGAATACATGCCGGTTTGAAAACCGCAAGATTTGAGAAACCTAATACAGTATCATCTGCAACAATATGTGCTGAAACAGGAAAAAGAGCAAGAACTGGATGTACAAACACATATACCGAATATTTCTTATGGCTAACAGTACCTGGATTATGTGATGAACATTCAGGAAGTGAAGTTGATAACAATAATTCAAACAACTCATCAAATAATACAACAAATAACATTCAAGAAATTATACAAGGAATTACGAATGACATTGATGCAATTGATCCACAAGAATCCCAAAGAGAAAATATGACAACTACAAATTCAAATACTACAAATAGTTCGAATACAACAAACACAAACAATAATACAACAAATAGCTCAAATACAAACTCAAACAGAACA
>CAWVDV010000010.1:0-21493 GCA_963928115.1 Bacillota bacterium
AAAGAATTTTGGTAAATGGAGAAGAATATGAAATTCCAGATACAAATAATTTAGAAATACCAATTGATATAGCTGCAAATGGTGAAACAGAAATCGAAATACAAGCAGTTGTTAATTATTCAGAAGGAAGAGTGGAATCAGAGGCAATTACAAATGTTGCAACAGCACAAGTATATGGAGAAACAATTGCAACTACATCAGAAATAACACATATCATTTTAGCAAATGAAGGAACAGGTGAAGGCGGAAATGAAGGTGGAAGCGGAAATGGTAATGGACAAAACGATGTAGAGGATAGTGATGTAGCAACAGGTACAAGTACAATTTCAGGATTAGCATGGTATGACGCAAATGAAGACGGTAGAAAAGATGCTTCAGAAGAAGTATTGAGTGGAATAAAAGTAAAATTATTAAATGTAGAAACCAATAACATTGTAAAAGATACTGAAGGAAATGAATTAGAAGCTACAACAAATGAAAATGGTGTATATGTATTAGATAGAATAGGAAATGGTAGATATATAGCAGTTTTTGAATATGATAATACTCAATATACATTGACAAGATATAAAGTGGCTAATGTAGCTGAAAATCAAAATTCAGATGTCTTAATGAATACATTAACAATAAATGGACAAGAAGAGCAAGTTGCTTCAACTGACATTTTGGAAGTAAACAATAATAATATTTCAGATATTAATATAGGTTTAGCTTTATTACAAAATTACGATTTAAAATTAGATAAATATGTAAGTAGAATTGTAATGCAAAATAGTAATGGAACAACAGTTAGAGAATATCAAGATGAAACAATGGCTAAAGCAGAATTAGATGCTAAACAAATAAATGGAACAACAGTTATTGTTGAATATCAAATTAAAGTAACAAATGTTGGAGAAGTAACAGGATATGTTAGAAGAATTGCAGATTATATCCCAAGTGATATGACCTTTAGTTCAGAACTTAACAAAGATTGGTATCAAACTGGAAATACAGTTTATACATCAATATTATCAAATGAGCCAATAGCAGCAGGAGAAACAAAAACAGTTACTTTAACATTAGTAAAATCAATGACAGAAGATAATACAGGACGTATAAACAATAGAGCAGAAATCGTTGAAGATTACAATGATTTAGGACTTACAGATATAAATTCTACACCAGGAAATCAAGAATCTGGAGAAAACGATTTAGGAAGTGCAGATGTTATCTTAAGTATTAGAACAGGTGGAGCTATATATATAAGTGTAGCAGTTGCAGCTTTAGTAATACTAATAATTATAGGTTTTATGATTTGGAAAAAGAAAAATCATAAGAAAGAAATATAAGGGAAAGGAGGAAGTTGAAATGAGTAAAACAATTAATAGGGCAAAAAAGATAATTATAACAGTAATAGCAATGATTGTTGGAATATTAGGTTTTACTACTATAAGTTCAGCATATTATGTAGGACAAAGTTTATATATTTCATATAATACATATGCTACAAATCCTAATGTATATTGTGTTGAGCACGGTCAAGCCATGAATGGTGCAACATACAAGATAATATCTCAAGTAAATATAAATGGAAAGACATCAACAGATTATACAGGAAAGCAAATAACTCATAATGATAATGCTAAACTTGCATATATACTATCTGGAAATAATGGTAGTGTAAAAGACACAGGACCAGTAGCAAATGGTATATGGAATTTCATGTATACATGGATGCAAAGTGTAGGACAATATCATGCAGGATTATATAATGGATTTGCTAGTAATAATAAAGGAAGTTACAGTGCTTTAAATTCACAAGCTAATAACTATGCAAATAATTTAGGTACTGCAAGTATTACAGATAATACTAATAAAGACAATATTCAAGTAAAACCTTATCAAAGAGATGGTCAAGATTATATAAGAATAGGACCATTTAACTGGACTTTCTCTGGAACCGTTACAGGAGTTACAGCTCTTGACCAAAATGGTAACAATATAGGAGGAATGGTATATAGCAGTTTTGATGGTAATAATGAATATTGGTACAGTGCAGGTGAAATAAAATCAGGAAGAGACTTTTATATATCAATACCAATGAATACAGATATAACAAGAATATCTAGAATTTCTGCAACAGTACGTTTAGATGTTAAAGGAGTTAATATATGGTTTTTAGAGGCTTCTAATGGATATATACAAAACTTAATTATTAGAGAACCATATACAGGACAAGAAGAAGTCACAACACCATTTGATTATGATATACCTATCCAAGGAAATTTAAAAGTAATTAAAGTAAATAAAGACAATCATGAAGTTAAATTACAAGGTGTAGGTTTCTATATACAACATAAAGAAACTAGAAAATATGTACATCAAGATGCGAATGGCAATGTTGCATATGTAGATTCTAGAGAGCAGGCAACAGAATTTGTAACTGATTCTAATGGAGAAATCCTAATCAAAAATCTAGTAGTTGGTACATATGTAGCATATGAAACTAAAAATCCTAACTATGGTTATGAATTTATATCAGAAGGACAAGAACAACTAATTACAGTTGATAAGACAACAGATTTTATAATTGAAAATAAACAAATATATGTAAAACTATCTGGATTTGTATGGGTAGATAAACAAGACCAAAAACAATGGATAAGAAATGATTTATATGATTATGATATTATAGAAAATGGTGAAGAAGTATATTCAGATGGTAATGATATTTTATTAAATGGAATTACAGTTAGACTAAAAGACAGAACTACTGGTGAAACAGTAAAAGAAATGAAAACAGGAGAAAATACTAGTCTAGGTGATGGAGAATATTTATTTACAGATGTACTAATTGAAAAATTATCTGATTACTATATTGAATTTGAATATGATGGTCTAACATATACAAATGTATTACCATATAATCAAATACAATCTGACTTATATACAGATGAAGAATTGCTAGAGCAAAAAACATCAAAAGCAGCAGAAGCTGAAGAAGAGAGAGATGCATTTAATAAAGGATTCAGTGTAGTAGAAGGAAGAACACAAACAACAGGATTTACTAGAGATGAAAACGGAAATGAAAAACATCAATTGTCATACAACTTTGATGCCATAGAACATAAATCAACCTTGATTAATAATGGACAATATCCAATAACAGCTAATACTGATGTTCCACAATATATAATTAGAGAACACTTTACATATGGACAAGAAGAAATTAAATACATTAACTTAGGATTATATGAAAGAGAACAACCAGATTTAGCAATTGCTAAAGATATTGAAAATGTAAGAGTTGCAGTAAATGGATATGAACATACCTATGAATATGCACAAAGATTTAATCATCCAGATAATTATGGTGGAGAAGGCTTCAATGTAGGTGTAAAATTCGGAGAAAAATATGCAGCTGAGCCATATAAAAGAGCAATTTATGAAGCAGATTATGAGTATATAAATGAAAATGACCCAAGTAAAGAATTAAAAGTATATATTACATATAAAATAGCAATGAAAAATGAATCAACAACATTAATTGCTCAAATAAATAATATTGTAGATTACTATGATAGCAGATATAGTATTGTTGGTGTAGGTACAGGTGTAGATGAAAGAGGTAATATAACAGGTGGACTTGAATATACTGATGGAACTTACAATGATAACTATAATAGAGTAGTAATAAACAACAATTCTAGGGTAGATGCATTATCAAGTACATTAGATTCAAATGAAGGAAATGTATATATACAATTTGAATTAAATAGAGAAGCTGTTATTAATGTACTTAATGGACAAGAAAACTTAGATAATGTAGTAGAAATTAATTCATATTCAATATTTGATAGTGACGGAAAAGTATATGCAGGTATAGATAGAGACTCAAACCCAGGAAGTTGTAACCCAGAGGATGCAACAACAATTGAAGATGATACAGATAAAGCATTATCTCTACAATTAGAAGTAGCAGACGCAAGAGAAATGACTGGTAAAGTATTTGAAGATGAAACAGTAGCTGAAAGTGGAGAAGATGCATCAGGACTTATGACAGGAAAAGTAAGACAAGGTAGTGGAATCTATGAAGAAGGCGAAACTGGAATTTCTGGAGTTCAAGTTACATTAACTGAAAATACTGGAAGCGGAAAAGTATATACTGCAACAACAGATGAAAATGGTGATTTCTATATAAGTGGATATATACCAGGAGACTATACATTAACATATACATGGGGAGACCAGACTTATACAGTACAAAATTATAAAGGTACAGTATATAACCAAGAAAGAGACCAAAACAACAAAGAATGGTATAAGCAAGATGTAGATACACGTTATACTGATGCTTTAGATGATTATGAATTAAGAGAGCAAATAGATGCAGAATTAACACATATAGAAAATAGTACACAAACAACTATTGACAAGATGAATTCAACAACTCCAACTATGGGAATAGGAGTAGAATATGATACAACAACCTCTGCATCAGCTGGAGATAGATACACATATCAAATAAGAAATATAGACTTTGGAATTATCGAAAGGGCTAAACAAGATTTAACACTTGCTAAAAAGGTAAGAACTTTAAAAATCACATTAGCTAATGGACAAGAAGTTACAAATATTACAATAGAAGATGATGGAACTTTAACAGGAGAAACAAATAATGTTACATATATGCCTCCATCAAGCACAACAAACCCTTCAAATGGATTTGTAAGAGTAGAGTTAGATAATGAAATGATACAAGGAGCTACCTTAGAGGTAGGATATGAGTTTATAGCAACAAATAATAGTGAATTGGATTATTTATCAGAAAACTTCTATAAATATGGTATTATTGAAGGAAATGTAGTAACACTTAATGCAACAGGAATTATAGATTATCTAGATTCTAATTGGGCATTTAGTAGTGAAAATAATCCTGAGTGGCAAGTAAAAACTTTAGACGACATTAGAGATTTATTACAAGAAGATGTTTACCAAAGTGAAACTTCAACAATAAACAATAAAACAATACTTTATACTGATAGTTTGAAAGATAGACCAATAGAACCTACTAAATCAGAAAGTGTAATGCTAAATGTTTCAAAAATATTAACAACAAGTGAAGATATATCATTAGACAATGAAACTGAATTAGTAGAAGTAGATAAGACAGGTGGTTCTGATTTAATATCTACACCAGGAAATTATGTGCCAGGAACAGGAGATATAGAATCTGATGAAGATATGGCAGAAACAGTTATAGTAACACCTGCAACAGGTCAAAATCTATCATATGTTCTACCAATTACAATTGGAGTTATTGCTTTATTAGTAATAGGTGGAGGAATTATAGTAATAAAGAGAAAAGCTTTAGGAGATAAGAATTCAACTAATAATAAATAAAGTCTTAATCATCTAAGTAAAAAATAATAGTATAAGATAAATAAATTCTTTTACTATTATTTTTTTGTATAAAAAGACAGTAATGCTTACGCAAATAAGGAAAAAAGTTAAAAAAAGATTAAAAATGACAATTTGTAACAAAAATGTAAACAAAATATAATAGATAAATACAAATTAGCCTAAAATGATTTTCCCTAAAGGCTTAGCCAGAACAGTTATAAAACTGGAAAATACTTCTCTTGAAATTACAAAAGGGAGAAGTTATTATATATTTAAGAAATATTTTATATTGGAGGTAATTATGAAGGGGAGAATCGCGAAAAAAATAATTATGCTAGCTTTTATTTGCGTATTAACTATGTTGGATGTTTTCATGGTTAGTAAACAAATAGTTCAAGCTGAGGAAGATTCTGAAGTTAATGTAGATTTAACTATACAAGCGGCTTTGGACAAATATATTAATTATAATTTATCTGAGGATGATACTGGAACATTAGTACAATATGATGTTAAGTTTGGCTTAGAGTATGCTGAGGGCCAAGAAGAATATCAAGTGAAAGAAAATATTGTGACTATTAATTTAAATCAAATAGATGAAAAATATCCAGAATCAGTAAAAGTTATAGCAAAGACCACACAAATGGCTGAAGATAATTATGAATATAATTCAGAGACAGGGTTATTGACAATAAAACAAAATTACCTAGATGAATATATAATTATCTGCTCTTATGATACTTATACAACAGAAAAACCTGAAAGAACATTGGCATTTGATACTTCTGTTGATGTAAGTTTATTAAACGAGCGGAAATACGGTATTAAATAATAGTGGAAGATTTGAAACAAAAGTAACTGAAGATGTAGGAGAAACAACATCAATAGCTACAAAAACAGATGACATATATAATGGATACCTTAAATCAAATATTATAAATGGAACAGAATATAATACCCAATTTAATGAAATAAAAGGAGTAATGATTAGTAAAAAAGATGCTCAACAAACAATACAACTTGTAGAAAATAATACATTTGTAAGACAAAGTGAAAATGCAGATGGAGAAATAGAAGAAACAGATTTAGGTAATAATGGAAATTTAGTATATAAAAGCACAAAAATAAGAAAAGATGACTTTATTAATATTTTGGGAGAAGATGGACAATTACAAGTTTTAGATACAAATGAAAATGTAATTGCAACAATTGATAAAAATACTGAATTTGCAGAAGATGGTACATTTACAATTACATATGAAGAAGGCATTGAAAATATAGTTGTAAAAACAAGTGATGTAATTGATGAGGGAATATTACATATTGAAAATATAAAAGAGATAAGAAGTGAATTACATGATATAGATAATATAAGAATAAAAACAGTTACTAATATAGAGGGAGTAGTGGAAAAGTTAGCTGACGGACAGGAGACAGAAGAAATTACGTTACTCAATACTTATAATTATAAAATTGATAATATTATAGAAATAAAAGATTCTCAAAATAATGTGAGTATAGATGTAAGCAATATAGAATGGACAAATAAACAACAAAATGAAGTGACTTTTAATGTATATTTAGATTCTAGTAATAAGAAATATAATATGTATAAAAATCCAAGTTTGAAAATAGAACTACCAAGTCAAGTAGAAAAAGTGATTTTAGGCAATAGCTCTATTATATATGGAAATGGATTAGAATTAGGAAATGTATTTGTTGAAAAAGATACAGATGGAACTCTAAATATAGTAGTAGAATTAAATGGAGAACAAAAATACTATTATGAAAATAATTTAGGTTTAATTACAAATATAAATATAGGAGCGACATTAATACTAAAAAAAGATGTTGAAAATAGTGTGGGAAGCTTAAATGCAATATATTCTAATAAATTTACATTAGATGGAATAGAAACAGGTGTTGCTTCAAAAGAAATAAAGATTATAAGTTATAATCAAGAAGAGGAACAGGTTGATTTTAAAGAAATTATAGATTATGCTAAATCATCAGAAAATGTTGTAACAAAAGAAAATATTGAGGGATTAAAATTAGAAGTAATACCAATTAGAGGTGATGACAACCTAGATAATGGAGATACTGTTTATGAGGGAGAGTTTATAAAATATAATATTAAACTTACTAATACTTCAGATACAGATATAAAAGATGTAAAAATTGTTGCAGATTTACCAGAAGGTTTAACTTATGGGGAATTAGAGGCTGATTACGTAAATCGTATGGGTAAATATCAGTACAATTTTAATAATAGTTTGAGAGAAAAAACAATTAATGTGGGAACAATAGAAGCTGGGAAAAGTAATGAACTATTTTATGAAGTAAAAGTAAATGATTTAAATAATGAAGAGCAAAAAGAAATTGTAAGTAGCATAAAAGCTTTAGTAGGAGATATAGAAGGTGCAAAATATGAAATAAATAATATTGTGAAACCGTCTGAGGCAAAAGTTTTTCTTGCTGCACACCCTAGTGGATATAAATATAAATGGATGTATGAAGTAATAGTAGATGGAAATTCATTAGATTCTATGTTATTAGAGTTTAAAGCACCAGAGAGCTTTAAATTAGAGGGGGTTTATTTAAAAGAAGGTAAAGTAGAGGGAGTTTCAGTTTCAAAGGATAATGTTATATCATGGGATGCAAAGCCAGGTACATATTATGTTCAAGGTATGATAGATGGAAAGACTGTAACATCACAGACTGATGTAGGAGTAGTGGAATTAGATTCAATAGCTGTTATTACAATAAATGGTAACGAATATAAATCTAATGAAAATAGGATAATACACGAATTTCCAAATGTAAAAATATCGATGTATTCTCCGACAGAAGGTGAAGAAGTTAAGTATGGTGAAGAAATTGAATATCGAATTAAAGTTGAAGCAATAGGTAGATGTAATGCTGAAAATGATTCATTTCAAGCAATAAGTGTTGACCTAACAGATTATTTGCCAGACAATGTAATTCCAGTAAGTATTGAATATGATAATTGGAGAGAAGTAATTGATGAATCTACTGCAGAGAAAGACAAAGAAGGAAATATAGAAGCTTATCAGTCAACAGGAGAATTTGAAAAGGTGCACTATGAAGAAACTTTATATGGAAATTCAGTTGATGAAGATGGAAATAGAGTACCAAATGTTGACCTACTACTTATTATGCCATATGGTGAATCTACTGAAATAATTGTGAAAACAACTGCTGGATTAGTTTATGAAAAAACTATAATTGAAAATACTGCAAATTTAGTGGGAGAAGAAATTGCGTTAAAAGCAACAAATAAAATTAGACATACAATACTTCCATTTAATTATACAGAACCAGGTGATCCAGAAGAGCCAACAGATCCAGAAGAGCCAGAAGAGCCAACAGATCCAGAAGATCCAGATAATCCAGAAGAACCAGAACCACCAAATCCTTCTGAAGGAAAAAAACATAATATTTCAGGTGTAGCATGGATTGATTCAAATGAAGATGGTCAAAGACAACCAGGAGAAAATACTTTAAATGGAATAACTGTTATGTTAGTTGATATGAAAAATTCTGGTAGTGTAAAAAGTAAAATACAAACAACTTCTAAAGGAGAATATAAATTTTCTGATTTAGATGAAGGAGAATATATAGTTATATTTAAATATGATACAAATAATTATAATATAACTGATTATAGAAAAACGGGAGTAGCAGAAAGTGTTAATTCAGATGTATCAAATCAAGAAATTACATTACAAGGGGAAAGAATAACTGTAGCAGTAACAGATGTATTAAATCTAAATAATGATATTAAGAATTTAGATATAGGACTAAAAGAGAATAAAGTTTTTGATTTGAAACTGGATAAAAGGATTTCTAAAGTTACAGTACAAACTAATAAGCAAACAACAATACACAGTTATAATGATGTAGAGCTAGCGAAAGTTGATATTAGAGCTCAAGAGATAGAAGGGGCTCAAGTTACTGTAGAATATAAGATTGTTGTTACAAACGAAGGAGATATATCAGGGACAATTGGAAATGTAGTTGATTATTTGCCAGATGGATTTGAACTTACTTCAAATTCAAATCGAAATTGGACAAAACAAAAAGATAATGAGTTTGTAAATTTAGCAATGGCAAATAGAGAAATTGGTGCAGGAGAAAGTGTAACTTTAACCTTAATAGCTAATAGAGTATTGACTTCAGAAGAGTTAGGAACTTATACTAATAAGGCTGAAATCGGTGATGCAAGTAATATTAGGAATATAGCTGATAGTGATTCAAAACCAGGTAATAATTCTGAGACTGAGGATGATTTTTCTAAAGCGCAATTAATTGTATCTATAGGAACAGGGGCAATTGTTATATATCTATCTATATTCTTTGGTATTGCTATAATAATTGGAATAGGTATATGCTTAATTAAAAAATATGGTGTAAGTAAAACAATGAGAAATCTAACACTTTTAGTAATAGCATTATGTACAACATTTTTTGTAAATACAAATGAAGTGTCAGCAGCACAAGCTCCAAGTTCACTAAGTTTTTATTGGTGCACGAGTGGAGGCTATCAAGGAACATATCCTTATGGGATTTGGTTATGTGGGCACGGTTATAATAATATTTATGGAAGTTATCATTTTACAGGTGGATATCTGGGAACAGGAGGATTTTGTTACCAACCTGGACCAAATGCTTATAACGGAACATATTCATTTAGTTATTATGAATCTGCTTCTGCTACAGGTACAAGTACAGAATATACTATTTATAATGGCTCAGGATATACTAGCTTAGGAAGATTAAAGCCATCAGATATTATATCTGCAAATGAATCTAGTCAAATTGGTGCTAAAATTTTAGGAGAAAATGTAATATATGGGCCTTTTGCGATAAATGCTAATATGAGTGGATATGGAGGAGGTTATAACTTTTCTGTTTTGGATTCAGCAGGAAATGTTGTACAAAATGTTACAACTACTAATGAGAAAGGAGAAGGAATAACTGTTAGAGGAACAGCTACATTTTATTTAAAAATACCATTAAATAATTGTCAAAATGGAATTTCTGCTATAACAGCTTCTACAATTACAAATGCTTTGGGAACTACAACATATACACAATATAGTAGTAGAGCAATATATACACCAGGTTCACTTCAAAATGTTGTAACAAATTATACTTTTGTTTATGATACAGCAACAACTACTACCTATGAACAAGATTCTGTTAGATGGACTAGCTTTACAGGTATATTAGAAGTAGTAAAAAAAGATGCAGATGATTATAATGTAAATCTTCCAGGTGTAGAAATAAAAGTTGCGAATAGTAGTGGAGAAATAATAAAAACAGGAACAACTGATTCAAATGGAAGGGTATGTTTTGATAATATACCAGCAGGAACGTATACAATATTAGAAGGACAAAATAATATTTATGGATATACAGCAACAATAAGTAAAGCACTTACAACATCATCAGGAGAATTAAGAACATTTATATTACCAAATGAGAAACAAACAGGAAATTTAAAAATAGAAAAAAGAGATGCTGATACAGGAAAACCGATGGAGAATGTTGGTTTTGTAATAAAAGAAAAAGCAACTTCATCTTATGTTATAGCAATGGAAAACCAGAATACAGAATCTGGAGAAGAGTTAAAACCATTAGATACAGTGATTGGAACAAAATACTTAGATGGAATGACTACAACAGAAAATAGAGATGAAGCAACAGTATTTAGAACAGATAGTGAGGGATTAATACAAATATATAATATCTTAGTAGGAGAATATATTATAGAAGAGGTAGATATAGGAGACAATGACTATGGATATGATATAGATGATAATTACATATCTTGGGAGGTAGATGGAAAGACTGTTCAAGGTAGAAGTGTGACAGTTACAGTAGAAAGGCAACGTTCATATAATACAGTAGAAAATTCTACAGTAGTAACAGATTCGAAAAAGACCATAGAAGATGGAATATATAGAATACCAAGTATATCTCAAAATAGAGCAGTTGATTTATATGGTGAGAAAACATATGAAGGAGCATGGATAGCATGGCATGAGGTACTAAATGAGAATAATAACCCTGCTCAGGAATTTTATTTTCAATATATTGGAAATGGTCAATATTATATAATTAATGTAGCATCAGGAAAATATCTTACAATGAAAAATCAAGAAGGACGAAATTGGGTAGCAATATATTCAAAAAATGATAGTGATGAACAGAAATGGTATGCCCAAAAAGAAAGTAATGGATATACAATACGTTCAGCACGAGATACAAATCTAGCCATGACAGGAGTACATTATGAAAGAGTCGAAGGATATGATTATTGGATTGAAATGGTTTCAAAGAATACATCAAATAATAATCAGTTGTTTGACCTTAAATCTATAACAACACAGTCTATATCAGAAGCAAAAACGGCAATAGCAAAAGCAAATAATAGAAGGAAATACATAAAATTAAGTGGATATGTATGGGAGGATATATCATGGGATACAGGAAAAGCATATGATAGTAATGGATTATACCAAGCAATAAAAGATGATAAAAATGATAAACTATTGGCAAATATAACTGTTAGATTAAAAGATAGTCAAGGAAATACTATATCATTTAAAGATATTAATGGTAATACAGTAAATGAAGTATTAACAGATGCAAATGGCAAATATACAATGGAAGATGTTTTAATAGATAGTTTAGATGATTATTATATAGAATTTTCATATAATGGAATGGCTTATGAATCAGTAGAAATCAAAGATATAAATAATACAAGAGGAACAAAAGCTATTGAAGGAAATAATAGAACAACATTTAATGAAAATTTTGCACAAATAACAGTAGGACAATCAAATAATAGTAATGGACAAAAAACAAATGATATAAGATATAACCAAGGAGATTATTCAAGTTCAATCAATTACGAAGGAAATTACTTATATGGATATAGTGATGCACAAGTAAATGAGGTAGCAAGATTTACTGGTGTAACAGTTGAAGATTATAAAACATATTATCCAGTAAATGGAGTAGCTAGCAAATATTTGACATCATCTACAACATATAATGCATATACATCAGTTGGACAAACAGGATATTTATCAGATATTATTAGTGCAGATGATATAAGAAATAATGGAGTTACTGAAATAGGACAAACATTTGATGATGGAATAAATTTAGGATTAAGAAAGAGAGAAAGACCAGACCTATCAGTAGTTAAAGACTTAGATAGAGCAACAGTAAATATGGTAGGAACACAACATGTTTACTTATATGGTGACAGATTTAATTCTGATTTATGGGCAGATAATAGTAATGGTGTAAGTGGACACGAATTGGATCCAGCAGTCAAGTTCGAAGAAAAATATGCTCAAATGACATATTCAAGACCATTATACGCATCAGATGTATACTATAATGGAGATGACGAACCATTACAAGTTAGATTAACTTATAAAATTTCAGTAAGGAATAATTCAACAAACATAAATGCAAGAATATATGAATTAGATGATTACTTCGATTCAAAATATAATGTAATAGGAGTAGGAACAGATATAAATGCTGATGGAAGTATAAGGGAAGGAACTGAACTTAACTATACAGAGCCAACAGATGTAAATGACGAATATAAGAAAATAACAATCGGAGGAAATAATCAAGTTATTGCAGAAATGGGAGCTTTAGAAGAAAGTTTCATATATGTACAATTAGATGTTAATAGACAAGATATAATAGAAATTATAGAGACAGAAGGAAATGATGATTATAGAAAATTAGACAATATATCAGAAATTAGAAAATATGGTATAACAAAAACAAATGCATCAGGTCAAGAAGAAGTATATGCTGGAATAGATAAAGATTCTCAACCAGGAAATACAAATCCTTCTGATAGAAGTACATATGAAGATGATACAGATAAAGCACCAGGATTATTACTAGTATTGCAACAAGCAAGAGAAGTAAACGGAAAAGTATTCTTAGACACAGATGAAAATCCAATAGATGGAGACAAAGAAGTAGAAGTACATACCGGAGTAGCAAGACAAGGAAATGGACAACTTGACGACGATGAACAAGGAATTCAAAATGTAAAAGTAACATTAGTAGATGGAGAAGGAAATATTGCGGATGTTTATAATGAAGAAACAGGTGCATATGAAGAAGCAATAGCATATACAAATGAAAATGGAGATTATACATTAGGAGGATTTATACCAGGAGAATACCATGTAGAATATACTTGGGGAGGAAATATAGACGGAGAAGGAATTGACTCAACCTATGTATTAGACAATGGTGAAGAACAAATTGTTAATGTACAAAATTACAAGAGTACAATAGTAAACGAAAATGTATGGAGTGCAAAAGAAACAGCAGATAAATGGTATAATGATAGCTTCAAGCAAGGATATCCAAATGTAGAATGGAATACTGGAACAAATACAGAAATAAGAACATCAGATGCAGTAGACGATTATGAGACAAGACTTGCAATAGATTCTGAAACATCAGAAATGACATATAGTGAAAAACAAAAATTTGAAAACACATATAATGATAGTAACATAGGAGAAAAATATACAAATACACAAATCGATTCTAATACAAATGACTTTAAAGTATATATTGAGTATGTTGATACAGAAAATATAGACAATAACATAACAGATAGAAATTATAATACAAAAAATACTATTAGTAGCATAGATTTTGGTGTAATAGAAAGAGCAAAACAAGTACTACAATTAGAAAAACATGTAAATGAAGCAAAAATCACATTGGCTGATGGAAACATTTTAGTTGATGCAAAATTAGTAGATGGACAATTAGTAAATCAAACACAACATGTAACAGTATTACCACCATCACCAGCTGCAAATGGACACGTAAATATAGAAATAGATAATGAATTGATACAGGGTGCAACACTAGAAGTACAATATGGATTAAAAGTAACAAATATCAGTGAATTAGAATATCAAACACAAGAATTCTATATGTATGGTATAGGTAATGGCGAAGATATAAACAAAATCGTAACATTACAACCAGCTTTAATTATAGATTACTTAGATGATAACCTAGTAACAGACATGAGCGAAAATGATGATTGGGATGCTATAAGTAGAGAAAATAGAAATTCACAATTAATAGATTCTGGACTATTGTCAGAAAGCTTGAGAGAAACATTAGCATCAACATCTATGATTGTAACAACAGATAAAATGTCAGGAGAAATATTAGTACCAGAAGGCTTAGAAACAGCAGAAACAAATAGTCATACAAGTGTTGAAGTACCATTAAAATCATACAAATTATTGGCTAATAATGGGGACGAAACATTTTCAGAAAATCATGCCGAAATCATTAAAGTAATTAAAAATAATGGTGGTTCAATACTAATAACCACACCAGGTAACTATGTACCAACTGATGCAAGTACATCAGAAGTGGATGACTCTACGTCAGAAAGTTTAGTAATAATACCACCAACAGGATTAGAAACAAATACTATTTCGTATGTTATAATCATAATAAGTTCATTAGCAATAATTACAGCAGGAGTAATCTTAATTAAGAAATTTGTGATTTAGTTGAGAACGTGCCAAATCATTTCAAAATGAAACAAAATGAACAGACCTTGGACAAATGAAGCAGTGTATTAGTAAATCAGATAATTAGATTAAAAAGCTATTGAAATAATTTTCGGTAGCTTTTTCTATTGCTTTTTTCGACAATATGTAATAAAATAAAAAACGTAAAAAGAGTAAATAAAAAAAATAAAGGAAAACCTCTTAGAAAAATATAAAAAAATGTAAAAAACTTTTTTGAATTAGATTACCAAAAAAGACAAAAACCACAAAGGACAAGTTGTAAAATAAGCTTATTAAAAACAAAGAGGTGGTAAGGATGTTTCAAAATATGGATGGAAATGCAATAAATGTAAATGAAGGAAAAAAAGACGCAAAAAGTGGAGTGAATATTTTTTCAAATGTATTTACAAAGAAAAATATATTAATATATATTGTATCATTATTAGTATCATTAGTAAGTATAGGGTGGGACTTTTCAATATTTAGCATTAGTTTATTAGGAGCTTGTTTAGGTTCATCTATACCTGTACTTGGAATTGTACTAATATCATTAGTAGGAAATGGTATTAAATTTGGAGTAGGAGGAGTATTAGAATACTTTTTAACAACATTGGTTCTAGTAGTATCTCTTTTCATATTTAAACCAAGATATAACGAAAATGAAAGAAATGAAAAAATTAAAATAGGAAAAAATATCTTTTTAGCAACAATTATAATACAAATTGCAAAATGTTCAATTTCAGGATTTACGCTTTATGATATATTATCAGGAGTTACAGTATCAATAATTGCAATGGTATTTTATAAAATATTTGTAAATTCTATTGTAGTATTGCAAGACTTCAGAGAAAAAAAGGCATTTTCAATCGAAGAATTAATGGGAGCAAGTCTATTACTTGCGATTTCCGTAGGAGCATTTGGAGATTTTAACATAATAGGATTTAATATTAGAAACATATTAAGTATATTTATAGTAATGGCATTAGGATGGAAAAATGGAATTTTAGTTGGGACAACCTCAGGAGTAACAATAGGAGTTACGTTAGGTGTAATAACTGGTTCAGAGCCAATTATGATAGCAGCATATGCAATATCAGGAATGCTTGCAGGAATATTTAATAAATTAGGGAAAATTGGAGTAATAATAGGGTTTGCATTAGGAAATGTGTTACTTGCATATGTTTCAAATGGGTATACTGTAGAACTAATATATTTTAAAGAAATATTAGTAGCATCAATAGGATTACTTTTATTACCCAAAAATTTTCAAATAGATTTAGAAGAATTTATAGGAAATTCAAAATTTTTACCAGTTACACCAAATGGAGCATTAAATAAAAGTAAAGAAGTTGCAGAAAATTTAACACATGTATCAGATGCAATAAAAGAAATGGCAACATCATATAGAGGAAATATCGAAGATGCAAGTGATGTAGAAATAAAAGAAAAAAATAAAGAAATATTTATGACAGAATTATTAAATAATTTAGAGCCATATAAAGATAATATGCTGTATGATGACATTGCAAATCCAGAAAATGAAATCACAAAAAAGATTTTTGAATATCTATTAGATAAACAAGAAATAGATAGAAAAGTATTGTTACAAATATTTGCAGATTGTAATAGTTATGTTGTAGGATTTGATGATAAAGAAGTAAGTAAATATTTGGAAGATAATATATCTCAAATGATTACTTTAATAAATATTTCATATAAAGTTAGCAAAAATGACTTTATATGGAGAAAAAAGATAGAACAAAGCCAAAAAAATATAGAGAATCAATTAAAATCAATGTCAAAAGCAATTGAAAAAATGGCAAAAGGAATGAAACAAGAAATACAAGAAGAAGTAAATGGAAAAAATGAAAATTATCAAAAAGAGATAGTAGAAATTACAGAACTTTTAAAACAAAAAGAAGTGCAAGTAGAAGAAATATCAATACAAAAACAAGATAGATTTTTTGTTACAATATATGCAAAAGAAATTTTAGAAACGGCTAAAATAGAATTAATTGAAAAGTTATTAACAAAGAGTTTAGGAGAAAAAATAGTATTAAATGATGAAACAAGTGTTGGAACAAAGTACGCATTTTTATCAGATGACAAATTCGAAATGGCAATTGGAAATAGTATGGCAACAAAATCAAAAAGTGAAGTATCAGGAGACAGTGTATTAAATATAAGGTTAAAAGATGGAAAATACTTAGTTGCGATAAGTGATGGGATGGGAACAGGAAATCAAGCTAAAAAAAGTAGTACACAAGCACTTAAGATGTTAGAAAATTTATTATTATCAGGCTTTGATAAAAAAACATCATTAGATTTAATAAATGCATCATTAATAAATCAAAACAATGAAGTATTTGCAACATTGGACATAGCAATAGTAGACTTATATAAAGGAAATATAGAATTTATAAAAAGTGGTGCATGTCCAACATACATAAAAAACAATAAAAGAGTACAAATAATAAAAGCAAATTCATTACCAACAGGAATAATAGAAAAAGGAAATATACAAACATTTGACTATGACATAAACTCAGGAGACATTTTATTAATGTGTACAGACGGAATATTAGATGCAAACATAGAATACAAAAATAAAGACTTGTGGTTAAAATACTTATTAGAAGACATAGAAACAACAAATACAGGAAAAATAGCAGATTTAATATTAAATGAAGCAATAGACAACAACTTTGGAGTAATAAAAGATGACATGAGCATAATAGTATGTAAATTTAAAAAGAGGGATTAGGGGACGGTCCTAAAAATCCCTCTTTTTAGGGATTTAGGGACGGACCTTCAAATTTTTTGTTACACTTAACAGATAATTTATTTTTATATAAAAAAATGAAAACATAAAATTAAAAGTTGTTTTTATATATAAAAATAACTTGACAGAAGTACAACCTAATTGTATAATATTTATAGGTGATAAAAATGTTAAAAAGAGAGATATATTTAAAAGAAATAAGAGATTTTTATAATAGTAACTTAATAAAAATTCTAGTTGGAATTCGTAGATGCGGAAAATCTATCATATTAGAGCAAATTATACAGGAACTAAAAGAACAAGGCATAGATAATGAACATATAATTTATATAAATTTTGAATTTATCGAGTTTGAGAGCTTAACAGATTATAAAGAGTTAAATAAATATGTAAAAGATAGAATCAAAGATGATGAATTATACTATTTATTTTTTGATGAAATACAAAATGTAGATAATTTTGAGAAGGTTATAAATTCATTAAGAGCTTCACAAAATGTTAGTATATTTATTACTGGGTCAAATAGTAGACTTTTATCGGAAGAATTATCAACAGTTCTTTCTGGAAGGTATGTAAGTTTTAGAATAAATCCATTATCATATAAAGAAGTATTGGAGTTATTAGGGAAAAGTAAATCAACAGATGAAATATTTGAAGATTATATGAAGTGGGGGAGTCTTCCAAATAGATTTGATTTTAAAAGAGAAGAAGCAATAAAAAACTATTTATATGGAGTATTTGATTCAATAATATTAAGGGATGTTGTTGAAAGATTAAAAATAAGGGATACATCTCTGTTTAACTTAATTTTGCAGTATGTGATAGATACAATAGGTAGAGAATTTTCAGCTGAAAATATTATGAATTTTTTGAAAAATGAAGGAAGAGATGTTTCTACATTGACTATATATTCATATTTAGATGCACTTTGTAAGGCTTTATTAATTAGAAAAGTGTATAGATATGATGTACATGGTAGGGCGGTTTTAAAAACGTTAAATAAATATTATGTTACAGATTTAGGAATAGCACAAATAAAAAATACTAATACTGAAATTGATAAATCATATGCTATCGAAAATATTGTATATAATGAATTAATTATTAAAGGATATGATGTTTATATAGGAAAAACTAAAAAGGGTGAAATAGACTTTGTTGCAACAAAACCAAATAAAAAAATTTATGTACAAGTTGCATATAGTATACCTAATGAAGATACTAAAAAAAGAGAATTTGGAGCTTATGATGTTATAAATGATAATTATCCTAAATATGTAATTACACTAGATAAATTAACATATGAATATAACGGTATAAAACATGTAAATTTAATAGATTTTTTATTAGATGAAAATTTTTAAAATTTAAGAGGGATGTAAAATCCTTTTCTCTAATATTTTCTATTGTGTTGAACACGATTTTATGATATATTTTAGTTGCTAGAAAAGGAGGCAAATAATTTGAGCAGAGGAAAAAGATACGAAGAACCAAAACTAAATTTAAAAAAAGTTTTTGCAGTAATAATAGCATTTGTAGTATTAATAATGTTCATATTCATGATAAGAGGGCTATTTGCGAAAGATGAAGAACAAACTAGAATAACAAGTAAGGACTACTTTGCAGCCTTTCAAAATAATAAATGGGGAATCATCGATTCAACAGGAGCAGTAGTAATAGACCCATCATATGAAGAAATGATGGTAGTTCCAAATAGCAAAAAAGACGTATTTTTATGTACTTTTGATGTGAATTATGAAACAGGAGAATACAGTACAAAGGCTTTAAATAGTAAGAATGAAGAAATATTCACACAATATAATCAAATAGAGCCATTACAAGTAGTTGATAGAAATGGACAAGTAAGTTATATAAGTAATGTTCTAAAAGTACAAAAAGACGGTAAATACGGGCTTATAGATTTAGACGGAAATGAGTTGCAACCTTGTCAATATGATGCAATTTCTACTTTAGAAGGAAAACAAGATGTAATAAAAGTGCAAAAAGATGGAAAGTTTGGGCTTTTAGATGTTCAAGGAAAAGAACTAATATCAACACAATATGCTGATATTAGAACATTAAAAGCTGATGACACAACAAATTATTTAGTTCAAAATGATGAAGGAAAATATGGAATTATTAGTAATACTAATCAAGTGGTTTTAGAACCAAATTATGATGAAATAAAAGATGTTTATACAACTAATTATTATGTTGTACAACAAGGTGAAGTAGAAAAACTAATTAGAAAAGATGGCACAGATGTTTTAACAACTGGATTTGATGAAATTACAGGAATATTAAAAAATGCAGAAAATGGTGTAATATTTAAGCAAGGCGAAAAATATGGAATTATGAATATGTCAGGAGAAGTTACATTAAATCCAACATATGATGACTTAAAAGAAGCAAAAACAGGAATATTTATTGCTGAACAAGGTGGAAAATATGGCATAATTGATTTGACAGGAGCTGAGAAATTAGGATTTACATATCAAAGTTTAAATTATTATGAAAAAGCAGATCTATATGTAGGAGAAGATGAAAACTTTAATAATACAATAATTAATGGGAACTTTGAAGTAAAACAAACTGGTATTTTAATTGATGTTAATGAAGTAGATGGATATTTTGAATTAAGACAAAATGATGAAAATAAATATTATGATTTTTCATTTAGTGAGAAAAAAGAGTCTGATATCTTTAAAAACCGTACATTATTTGTAAGTAAAAAAGATGGAAAATATGGTTTTGTTGATAAATCTGGAAATGTTGTTGTAGATTATATTTATGATGATGTGACTTCACAAAATAATTTTGGATATGCAGCAGTAAAGAAAGACGGAGAATGGGGCAGTATTGATGATAAGGGAACAGTAATTCAAGAGCCTACTTATAATTTAGATGATTATTTGACAATTGATTTTATAGGTAGATGGCATTATGGAAAGGATCTTAATATGAATTATTACAACCAATTATAGTTGTTGAAAAATAATTACAATTTTGGCTACGTCAAACTTCATTTGAAATTTAATCAACGTACAATTAGTACGCCTCATAAATTTCAAACTTGTTTTCCTTGCCAAAATTTAATTCTTTTCCAACTACTTAGAAAAAGTAAAAATAATTACAATAATAAAATCAAAAGAGAAGGTGATAATTGTGGAACTAAAGACGAACTACCAATATACATATTTTATTCATCCATTTATAATAAAAAATGGGCAATATCAAAAATACATTTTAAAAATGCTAAAAGACGAGAATTGTAAATTGAAAATTTTTCAAAAAGAAAAAGACTTTAAGATGTATAAATATTTCTTGCCTAAGACAAGAGAATTTCTATTTTCAAGTTTTAGTATGGGCAATGAGAAAATAAAACAATTAGAAAAATTACCAATTGAAACAAGAGCAGCGCTTTTGGCCAAATATCAATGTAATATATTTGAATATCATTTGAAAAAGGATATTCAGGCAAAAGTACAAGACAAATCAGGAATATTCTTCAAAATACAAAAAATTGAAGTTATATGTTTTCAAACTGGAATAGCATTTTTGGTAATAAAAACAACTTTAGATGAATATGAAAAATTTTCAAATGTATTAAATTTTAATTACAAATTTAGAAATATTAATAATGAATTATCAGATTTAGAAAATTATGATAATATCTCAATACAAACAGATAGTTTTGCAACTACAC
>CAWVDV010000011.1:0-7871 GCA_963928115.1 Bacillota bacterium
TAATAGCACTTGTTATTACAATCATTGTTTTATTAATTTTAGCAGGAGTATCAATAGCTATGTTAACAGGACAAAATGGTATATTAACAAGAGCAACAGATTCAAATACAGAAACAATACAAGCAGAAGTTAAAGAAAAAATTAATTTAGCGTTAAATGAAGTATATACAGATATATTAGCAGGTAAAACACCAACTGCACCAGTGATTGGAGATACAGATGGTCATTCATATACTGGTATGGATTCAATAACTGTAGCACCATCAGGTGGTGGTACTGTTGTAACAATCACTTATACTGGAGATGCTGATATTGGAACTTTTGTTGGTTCGATAGTTTATAATAGTGATGGAACATATACAATAAAGGAAGCTAAAAAATCATAATAAAATATAAAACTTAAAAACAGCCATACGCACACAACGTGTGTATGGCTAAATTTAAAAATAAGAAAACAAAACTAAAATAAAGATAGGGAAGAAAAAAATGAACATATTTTTATACATAATAATATTCATAATAGGAAGTCTATTTGGAAGCTTTTTCACATTAGGAGTATATAGAATTCCAAAAAAACAAGATATTATACATACCCATTCATATTGTCCTAATTGTAACCACAAATTAGGATTATTAGACTTATTCCCAATAATAAGTTATATATTTTTAGGTGGAAAATGTAGATACTGTAAAGAAAAAATAAGACCAAGATATTTCATATTAGAAATATTATCAGGGATATTATTTGTAATATTTGCATTTTTATTAGGAATAAGATTTGAAACAATATCACTAATTAAAGTTATTGATTTTTCATTTATAGCTTTATATCTAACATTTGTAATATTACTTGCAGGAATAGACAAAGAAAACAGAAAAATCGAAAAAGGTGTTTCAGTATATGGGGTAATAATATCTATTATGTATATGATATATCTATACATAGTAGGTGATGCTAATATATATAGATATGTTATATATTTAGTTTTATATATACTACTACTTATATTAGACACAGTTACATTAAAAAATTATGCAAAAGATAACTATATAATAGGAATATTAATAGCATTAATAACAATGACAATATTTACAAATGAACTTATAGTAGTAACAAGTGTAATATTGACTCTATTAGGAGTATCAATAGATTTCCTAATAGCAAAATTAAGAGATTTAACTAGTAGAGTAAAAAAATCAGACAATCAAATATACAAACAAATCAGTATATTTTTCTACTTAGCAATAAGCAATATAATATTATTAATTTTAGTTTTATTTACAAACTATATATGTATGTAAGAAATTTAGTTCTTTTTCAAAAAAACAGCGAATTGAGAAAGGAAAGATATTAACTATGAAAATAAAAAACGAGAAAGGTTATACAGGAATAGATATAGCAATTTCAGTAGTTGTGTTATTTATATTTGTATCATTAATTGCGGTACTAAGTTACAATTTTAATAGTAGAACACGTGAAATTGAATTAGCTTCAGAAGCAACATATTTAGCAATTGATGAAATAGAAAATATAAAAAACGCAGGATTTGAAGCTATACAAGATATTAGGTATGATGAGAATAATCCATATATAGATAAAGAAACTGAAACAGCAGGTTTCTTTGAAAAAGTAATAGTTAAAGATTATGCAGATATAAAGTCAGGAGATTCAACAATAGTTCCAAATTTAGTTAAACAAGTAACAGTAGAAATTTCATATATGTTCAAAGGAAAAACTCAAACTGTTGAATTATCCACAATTTTATCCAAATAAGTGGATTACACATCAACAAAAATAAAGTGAAAGGAAATTACTATGAAATCACAAAAAGGTATTACATTAATTTCATTAACTATATATGTAATTGTAATGGCGATAGTTGTAGGAGTTGTAGCAATAATTAGTACGTTTTTCTATAGTAATATAAATGATACAACTCAAGAATTAGACCCTTTAACAGAATTTACACAGTTTAATAGTTTTTTCTCTGATGAAGTAAATCATTCAAATATAAAAATATTAGAATGTGGGACAACAGATGATGGACAAAATTATATAGTTTTTGATAATGGAGTACAATATACATATATTCCAGAAAATCAAGGAGTATATAGAAATCAAGTGAAAATTGCAAGTGGAGTAGAAAGTTGTACATTTACGAGAAATATTGAAAATGGAAAAAATGTAGTTAATGTAGTATTTAAGGCTGGAGGTAAAACAAGAGAAACAACATATACATTAGCAAATTAGTGAATTAGTAAATTTTTGTAATTCTTAAAAATACGATACAAAAATAAATAAATATAGTATAATAAAAAAGAATACAAAAGAAAGGAAGGCAAGAGCATATGGAATTAAGAAAAAAACAACCAATAGGTGTTGAACTTGTAAAAAGGGGAATTGTTTCAGAAGCAGATGTTGAAAATGCACTACAATATCAAAAAGAACATCCAAATAGAAAAATAGGAGATATTCTTTATATTTTAAATGCATGTGAACCATTAAAGTTAATACAAGCAATAGGTGATATAGTTGGTGAAAAAGGTATAATATTAAATCAAAGTGCAATAAAAATAAAATTAACAGATTACATTTCTTTAGATATTGCGAAAGATAATAAAGCTATACCTTTTGAAGTAAGTAATGGAAAAATAAAAATATGCTTTGCAAATACTGTGAAAAATAGAAGCATGGAAAATATTAGACTATTAATGCTAAATAAAGGTCTAGTAATGGAAAGCTATATTACATTTGAAAGTGATATAGATAGAATTTTGAAGTCGCTAGAAGGTACAACAAGAGAAGATTTTGCGCTTGAAGGAGCAAGTGATACAGTCACAAATTTAGTAGATAGTATTATAAAAACAGGAATAGATAGAAGAGCAAGTGATATTCATATTGAGCCTATGGCAGATGAAGTAAGAGTTAGATATAGGATAGATGGAGAACTATTTACAGCAGCTAAAATAAATAAATCAAAACAACAACAAGTAATAGGAAGACTAAAAGCCATATCAAATATGCATCAAGAAAAACAAGAATCACAAGATGGTAGAATCTTATTATATGATGATTATAATATCCGTGTTTCTTCACAACCAAATGTCTATGGAGAAAAATTTGTTTTAAGATTACTAAAGAAAAATGAAAATATAAAAAATATATTTGACTTAGGATTCCCAGCAACTGAGGATGAATTAAAAAGAAGTATAAACAAAAGAAATAGTATAACAATAATGGCTGCACCAACAGGCGAAGGTAAAACAACAACATTATATAGTATTATAGACTACCTAAATAGCCCAGAAATTAATATAACAACAATTGAAGACCCAGTAGAAATTAGAATAAGAGGATTAAATCAAATTGAAATAGATGAAAATAAATCATCATTCTCAGGCTCACTAAGAACAGTTTTAAGACAAGACCCAGATGTTATATTAGTAGGAGAAATAAGAGATAGAGAAACAGGAGAAATAGCAATACAAGCTGGACAAACAGGACACTATGTATTATCAACAATCCATACAATAGATGCAGTAGAAGTAATCACAAGATTAAGAAAACTAGGACTTTCTGATTATGATATTGCAAGTACACTTGCAACTGCAATTTCACAAAGACTAGTTAGAAAATTATGTACAAAATGTAGAAAAGAAAGACCATTCAATGACGAAGAGAAAAAGATAATCAAAAGTCTTGGAGAAAAATATGGAGTAGAGTTTGATTTAAATGAAAAAACATTTGATGCAGTTGGATGTAAACATTGTAATAATACAGGGTACTATGATAGAATTGGAGTTTTTGAAATATTAAATATTACAGATGAAATAAAAGAAGAAATTATGAATGGAAAATCAAGTTTGGAAATTAGAAAAAAAGCATTAGAGCAAAATTATAAACCATTAGTAATAGATGGAATTGGAAAAGTAATTAAAGGATTAACAACTTTAGAAGAACTTAATAAAAAATTATTATTCTATTAATACTATACATTAAAAACACTAAATTTATATAAACAATAATCCACGAAGGAGGAAATTAAATTATGAACTTAAGTGAAATATTAGATAAAGCAATGGAAGTTGATGCATCAGATGTGCATTTAATATGTGGAAATAAGCCTATGCTTAGAATAGCAAGAGATTTAGTTCCAGTTGAAGGTAGCCAAATATTAACAGAAGATGACATGTATGAGTTTTATGATACTCTAGTACAAGGAAATGTAGATAAAGACGAAGTTTTTAATACAAATAGAAAGCTAGATATGTCATATGTTCACAGAGATATACGTTTAAGGGTAAATATATCACTTTCTGATGATGTTCCACTATGTACACTAAGATTAATAAAAAATGAATTACCATCTTATGAGTCATTAGGAGTACCAGATATAGTTAGAAGAATGACATATCAACCACAAGGATTGATACTAGTTACAGGTAAAACAAACTCAGGTAAAAGTACAACATTAAATGCATTAGTAAACTATATAAATGAAAATCAAAATAAAAAAATATTGACACTAGAAAACCCTGTAGAATATAAGCATCACTCTAAAAAATCTCTAATAGTACAAAAAGAAGTTGGAAAAGGAAGAGACAGTTTAACCTTTAGTGATGGTGTTAAAAACTCATTAAGAGAAGACTGTGACATATTAGTAATTGGAGAGATTCGTGATAAAATTACTATGGAAGCAGCAATTGAAATGGCAGAATCAGGACACTTAGTAATTGGAACATTACACACAAAATCATGTGCAGAAACAATAGATAGAATGATAAACTTTTATGAAGTTAGAGACCAAGCAAGTGTTAAATACTTGTTATCATCACTATTAAAATTGGTTGTATCACAAAGATTGCTAAAAGGAAGAGATGGAAAACTAGTATTAGTACCTGAAGTAATGGTAGTAGATAATGTTGTTGCAGGTGTTATACGTAAAGAAAAATTAAGCGTATCAGAAATAGAAGATGCCATACAAAGTGCTGCAGACAAAGGAAGTATAGGACTAATAAATTCTTTAGCAAAATTATTTGTTGAAGATAAAATAACATTAGACCAAGCAAAATCACAAATAGAAGAAAAGAATATTGAAATATTAAATAGAACAATAATGCAGATGAAAATCAAAAAAAATAATTAAAAATAGGAGGTAAAAAAATGCCTACTTATATGTATAAAGCTGTTACAAAGTCAGGCTTAGTAGTAAGAAATAGAGTAGAATCAGCAAGTAGACAAGGACTTATAAAAATGCTCAAAAACAATAATCTATTACCAATATCAATTGAGCAAATTTCTTATATTTCTAAGAGAACACCTAAAAAGCAAAAAAAGAATATAACAAATATTCAAGAAATAATGAAAAATGTAAATACAACTCAAATAGGTGTAAAAAGTAAAACACAGACCACAAAAGAAAAAATAAATCTATATTTGGCTAAAACAGAAAAAATTACACAAAGAGACTTAGTAGTATTTACACAAAATTTCTACTTATTGAAAAAAGCAAACTTTAACAATATACATGCATTAAGTACAATTATAGAAAGTACGGAGAATATATCCTTCAGAGGAATATTGGAAGATATCTTAGCAGGACTTGAAGCTGGAGAAAACATGTATACCACAATGGAATATTATTCAAATGTATTTCCATATATATATATAAATATGATTAAAGTAGGAGAATTATCAGGTTCTTTAACAAACTCACTAGAACAAGCTGTAAAATATTTAGATGATACAGAAGCATTAAATAAAAAATTAAAATCAATATTAATACCAAATATTATACAATTTGTATTATTGCTTGTTATGTTAGTTGTAGGAACATTATTCGCAATTCCTGCAATACAAGGAATCTTTGATGAATTAGGAACAGATGAAACTTTACCAGCAATAACATTATGGTTCGCAGACTTTGTAGATATGGCAATTCAGTATTGGTATATTCCAACCTTAATAATAATAGGAATTGTAGCTATAATTCTATTCTATATAAATACACCAAAAGGAAAATACAATTTTCACTACTTTAAATATAAGATGCCAATATTTGGAGAATTAATATTTGCACTTGATTTTTCAAGATTTTTAAAAGCTATGTTATTGAACCTACAAAATGGAATGAGAATTCAAGATGCAATTGATGTTAGTAAAAATGTAATTAAAAATTATGTTTTACTATCAATCATAGAGACATCATTAAATAATATCTTGATAGGTGGATCATGGGTAGAACCTTTTGAAAAGTCTGGTCTTGCTAAACCAATGATTACAGAAATGTTGAAAATAGGTATGCAAACAGATTTGACTGAGATGATGGAAAAGTTAGTTGAATATATGGAAATTGATATTGATAATATTATGAACAAGATTATGAAGGCTTTACCTCAAGTTGTTTATGCAATTGTTGGTGCAGTATTGATATTCTTCGTTTTAGTTGTATTAGTACCTTGTATCCAAGTTTATATGGGTAACTTCTTGTTCTCAGCATATGATGTGTAATAATAAAATGTCTCATTGGGGACGTTTCCCATTGAGACATTTTGTCCATTTTGGGACAGATAAGAAAGGAAAAAATAAATGAAAGTTGGAATTGATTTAGGTGGAAGTCACATTGCAATAGGTGTTGTAAACAACAATGGAAAGATTATAGAAAAGTTTGAAAAAAGAATACTAAGTAAAGAAAAAAAGAATATTCAAAAAACAATCGAAGTAAATATTTTTGAACACATTAATGAATTGAAAACAAAATATAATATAGAAAAGATAGGCATTGCAGCACCTGGAACAATTCAAGATGGAAAGATTATTAATGCATATAATCTTGGAATAAAAGGAGAATATGGAATAGTATCAAATTTGTCAAAAAAGATAAAGCTTCCCATTAAAATAAGAAATGATGCTAAATGTGCAGCTATTGCTGAAAATAAATATGGCTGTTTAAAACAATATAAAAGAAGTTTATTCTTAACATTAGGAACAGGAATAGGCGGAGCAGTGATAATCAATAATGAATTGTTAGATACAGGAAATCTTCCCGGATGTGAATTTGGACATATGGTTATAGAAAAAGAGGGATTACTTTGTAGTTGTGGAAAGTTTGGATGCTGGCAACAATATGCATCAATGAAAGCTCTAAAAGACAATTTAAGAAAGCTATTGGGATATGATGAAAAAACAGATAGTAAACAATTACTTAATATTTTAAGAAATACTCAAAAAGAAGATAAAGAATTTTCTGTAATAAATAATATAATAGAAGAATATATAGAGGACTTAGCCATAGGAATATCAAATTTAATAAACATTTTTGAGCCAGAAATAATTGGGATTGGAGGCAGCTTTGTATATTTTAAAGATGTCTTATTAAATAGGCTAGAAAATAAATTATTAAATGACAATTTGATATTTAATTCAAGAAAAGATATAAAAATTGAAACAGCAATTTTAGAAAATGATGCCGGAATAATTGGAGCAACTTTATAAAAATAATAGAAGGGGAAAAAATTGAAACAGAAGAATGATGATAAAGTTTTAATAGAAGTAAAAGACAAAAAAGATTTAAGTGTAAAAGATATTGTATTATTTTCAGTACTATTTATTTGGATAATCATTCCGATTTTAAAAATGATTCAAGGTGTTTCATTATTTACATCAATTTATGAATATAAATTCATGGAAATTGTAGGAATAATAGGAATATATCTTTTTGCTTTTGAAATTTATAAAAAAATAAAAACAACTGAAAATAAAAAGCTAGTAATAAAAGAATTATTGCCTATAATAATTTTAGTGGGTTATCTAATTTGGACATTAATTTCGTGCATATTTGCACAAGATAGACAAAAAGCATTCTATGGAG
>CAWVDV010000012.1:0-8457 GCA_963928115.1 Bacillota bacterium
CATAGCTATTGATACTCCTGCTAAAATTAATAAAACAATGATTGTAATAACAAGTGCTATTAAAGTAATACCTTTTTGATTTCTCATGTTTCTTTCCCTCCTTTTCTTTTGATTTAATATATTTTTTGCACTATACTTACTTTCATAAGTATAACGTTAATAACAAATTATTTTATTCCTTTATCTTTGAAGTATTCTCCACCTGATGTTGTAGTGTTTCCACTAGTACTTGTATTTGAGCTACTTGAATTACTTCCTGAAGAGCTATTGCTTCCTCCTGTCCCAGAACCACTTGTTGTTGTGTTTTCCCCACTTGTCTCATAAGATGAAAATGGGTTTGCTTTTCCAGGTTGATAATCATTTATTCTTTCAAAATTATTTAAGTCTGTTGAATCTACTTCATATGTCATTATTACTTGGCTATTATCTACATCTGATGACGAAGCCAATTCTTGTTGTACATCTTCAGGTGTTGTATATGATACTGGATTTGGTACTGTTTTTGACATTGGAGCATATTCATATAACAATATTCCTAAAAGTAATATTATAGCCAAACATAATAACAGTAATATAATTATTTCTTTAATAACATTTTTAGCCATATGTCCCTCCTTAAAAGATTTTTCTATTGTGCTGTATTAGTAGTATTGCTTGTATTACTTGAATTTGCTGTGTTATTGGTACTATTTGAATTTGTAGCGTTTGTTGTATTAGCTGTATTTGATGTGTTTGTTGTATTATTTGTATTAATTGGTGCTACTGGTGCTGTTTCATTTATATCTTTAATTGAAATGTTTTTACATACAAATGTTGCTTGTAAATCTGATGTTGTATTACTTGATGGTACTAATTTAAATTCTTCAATTTTAAATCCTAATGTTTCATCATTTTCTATATCAGATATAAAGTCCGTAATTGATATATAACTTCCATTAACAGTGAATTTTAGATTATAGGTGTTTTGAGTTGTATTATCTCCTTTTGTAACTTCCATTTTCATTGTTGCACCTTCATTAGTTGCATGATTTCCTAATTTAACCCATAAAGTTTCTATTTCATATGTCTCAAGTTGTGCTGCTGATTGAACATCACTTTCTGAGCTAACAGCTGTCATATCTAAATATTCTTGTTTTGTTTCTTTTAATTTTTTACTATTATCTTGTACCTCTTGCACTGCTGCTTGAAAATCTTTTTGTGCTAATTTTCCTGCTTCTTGAATTTTTTCGTCTAATTCAGCACTTTTATCTTGAATATCTCGTATTCCAAGAATTTCTAAGTTACCAATTTGAACTCCATTTAGTCCAACAATCCCTACTAAAGCGAGCAAAAGAGCAATCAAGATTAATATTAATAATTTTTTCATGGTAAATCTCCTTCTATCCTTATAGTAACAACATTGTTATCTTTTTGTCCTGCTGTTGATATAACATTTGTTAAAATTACATCTGTTTTCATTTTTGCTACTAAATATCCTAATTGTTCATATTTGTTAGATTGTGCATTTATAACTATATGTGTATTTGATGTGTTTTCTATTGATGTTAATTGAACACTTGCTGGTATGATAGACATTATTTGATTTAATAAATTAGGTATTGCATTTCTAGTTCTATTTCTTTCTGATAATTGATTATTTGCTTCTTCTAAATTTTGAATCATAGTTGTGTATTCATTTGTTTTTGATTTGATTTTTTCATTATCTGTGCTTGCTAATTGAATTTGCCTTGTTGTTGAAGCAATTGATTCATTTGCTTCGTCTTCTTTTGCATTTATTTGATTTCCTAAAAGTACTGAGAAGCAACTGTAAATTATAAATAATAGAAATAATCCTGATGCCACTCTTATTAATCCTTTTTCAGTCTTATCAAGTTTTTGTCCTAAATCCCATGTTAATAGTCCGCCTAAATATTTTTTCTCTTTCTCAGATTTATCTGGATTAATATCAATTTTTAACCAGCTAGGAACTTTATCTGCAAAAGTTGCTTTTCTAAAATTCATTCCTGCAATTCCTTCATTAAGTCCCATCATAGCTAATGATATAGCAGAGTTTACTTCAATATAATCTTTTATACTTAAATCTCTTGTTCCTTCTATAAAATATGGTCTTAATATTTCACAATTAACATCATCTAAATATTCTTGGAAATACAAATCTGCATTATTTATTAATGCTCCTGTACCTGTTATATATATTTTGCTTATTCTTTCAGTATTTGTGTTTAAAATTCTTCTTACTTCACCAACAATACTGTATAGTGTTGGCATGATGTCATCTAAATAGCTTGATTGTTCTTCTTGTAATTCTCTTCCTTCTGAAGTATAAATCGTTGTATTTTTACATATTTCATAAGATTTAGAATATGAATTTTCTTTTAAATTTATTTTTGATAAAATTTCACTTGCTCCTTGTTCTATTTTATCAACATTATATACTTTGTTATCAATTATTGTTGTTATTGTTGTTTCATCTTCAATATTAATTATTAAAGCATTTTGTTTTTCTTCTGTATTTAATAAATTTGGTATTGACATAGAAATTGGAGAAATATTCATTAATCTGTAGTTTTCAAATACTTGTGTCTTTTTGTTTAGTTCTATTTTATTTTCAGCTATGTGAATTACTTTTATTTTTTCTTTGTCATCAGGATAATCTACTACGGCATATCTAGTTTCAAATACATTTGGATTATATCCTTTATCTGTACAATATGATTCGAATTCTGTTTTAATTGCTTTTTGTAAATCTGTTTTTGTAAGTAACGAAAACATATCAAAATAATTGTACATTTCTTCTGACAAGTTAATGCTTATAGGTGTTTTTTGGCTATATGTTTCTTCTATTACTTGTTCAATTGCAGGTCCTAATTTTTCATAGAATTTAACTCCAAATGATTCAACTTTTAAATTGTCATGGTCTTTTGAAACTTTGGCATATTTAATTAAATTTTCTTCTATATATAGTCCTAAACAGTTTGACATCATTTTCTCCTTCTTCTATTTGTATATATTTTTATATTTTGCATTTTTAAGAAAAGAATACTTGTATTTTTTTCTTGTATATTTTTTGTTAGAATTTTTTACATCTATATTCACATCTATTTTATATTTTTATAGAAAAAAGTCAATAATTTTAATGTAAATGTAATGTAAATGTAATATTGTTGTAATAATTGTTTTCTTGTTGATTTTTTAAGCTTTTTGCAAAATTTTAGTAACTAGATTTTGCTACTTTTTTCAATTTACAGATAAAAAATCCATCTGTTTCATCATTTTGGTAAACCTGAAAGTAATTATCATTTTTAATATATTTTTCAAAAAATTCTTTATTTTGTATTTTTCTATTTTCTTTTATTTCAATTTTTTCTATTTGAAATTCTTTGTGATTATTTAAAAATTCATTTATTACATTTTCATTTTCTTCTTTCAAAATGCTACAAGTAGAGTAAACTAGCTCTCCACCTTTTTTCAAATAATGCGAACAATTTTCTAATATTTGTTTTTGAGTTTTTGTTATTTCTTCTACATCCTCTTTACTTTTTTGCCATTTAATATCTGGTTTTCTTTTTAAAACACCTAACCCTAGGCATGGCACATCTAATAGTATTTTATCAAATTTTTCTTTATATTTTTCTTTATATATTGTTGCATCATTTACTCTAGTTTCTATATTTGTAAGGCCCAATCTTTTAGCTGTATTTTCTACTAATTTTGTTCTATGTTCATGAATATCCCAGGCCTCAATTAGTCCTTGGTTTTCCATCATTTCTGCTAAATACGTAGTTTTTCCTCCTGGACTACTACATGCATCAAGTATTACATCTGTCTTTTTAGGTTCTAGAATAATTGGGATTAATCCGGCTGTTTCATCTTGTATTGTAAAAAATCCTTGTTTAAATTCTTCCATATTTTCTATATTTTTTGCATTTTCTATAATTAAAAAATCTTCTAATAATCCTTGTTTTACCTTTATGTTTTTTTCTTCTAGGCTTTTTATTAATTCTTGTTTAGTTATAATTTTCTCTTTTTTTGCAAATTCTGTTTCTTTATAATCTTTTATTTGTTTTTGTTCTCTATTTTTATTTTCTGCAATTTTTAAATTATTTATTCTTATTGATAAATGTGGCTTCAAATTAGAGTTGATAGCTATTTCTTCTACTTTTTTCATATCACCTAATTGTTTTGCCAGTTCTTCTATAATCCATATTGGCATTGAATTTGTAATAGAAATCCTTTGAATATCGTCCTTTATTTCATAGAAATCCTCATAATCTTTTGCTGTTACTTTTCTTAATATCGCATTAACAAAATTACTACTTGATTTGTGTCCATATCTTTTAGCAAGATTAACACTTTCATTAACTGCTGCTGATTTTGGAATTTTATCTAAAAATATAATTTGATAAATTCCCATTCTTAGAATATTTAAAATCCAAGTTGATATTTTTTTTAATTTTATTTTAGAATATTTTTTAATTATTTCATCTAATGTTAATCTCCAAGTAGTAGTTCCGTATACAATTTCTGATATTAACCCAATATCTTTATTTGTTAATTCTTTTTTATTTTGATTTATCATTTCATTTAGCACAATATTTGAATATGCTTTTTCTTTATCTATTTTATATAAAATTTTTAGTGCTAATTCTCTTGTTTTATCTATCATTATTTTTTCCCATTTTCCTTTCTTTTATTTGATATTTTGATTATATATTTTTTTGTATAAAATTTCTATATTTTTTGTATATTTTTTCTAACTTGTGGAAAAGATAATTTTAAAAGTTTGAATGTCCAATTGGGGACGTTTCTGTTTGGACATTTTTGTCCATTCTGGGACACATCTTATTAAAATCTCTTTTGGACATAATGAAAGGATGATTTAAAGTGGATATTAAAAAACATTTGACTATAACAGGTTATTCTACTGTATCATGGAAAGATGCAACTGTAAAAGCTATAGCAGAGGCTTCTAAAACTATTGATTACTTATCAGAAGTTAAAATTCTTGAGCAAAGGGCTAATATTGATGGTAATAAAATTTCTGAATATTTTGTTGATTTAGATATTAGTTTTATTGTTGATTTGGATAGAAAAAATCATTTAGGAGGAAGAGTTGAAAAATAAAATCTAAATTAAGAAAGGATGGTTTTAGATTATGGATCCGTTAGAGACAAAACAAACTTATCAAAAGTATGTAGATAAAAAATCTCCTAATTCTCCAATTTTAAAAAATTGTTTTAATGCTTTTTGGGTTCGGAGGTTTAATATGTAGTATTGGACAAATAATTTTAAACATATGTAAGGAAAGAGGTTTTGATACTGCAACTTCTGGTACTATTGTTTCTATCTTATTAATTGGAATTTCTGCTTTTTTAACAGGTTTAAATCTTTTTAATAAAATAGGTAAATTTGCAGGTGCTGGTTCTTTAATTCCTATAACAGGTTTTGCAAATTCAATAGTATCACCTGCTATGGAATACAAATCTGAAGGTTATGTTATGGGTGTTGGAGGTAAAATGTTTACTGTTGCAGGTCCAGTACTCGTTTTTGGTATCTCTACCTCAATTTTAGTAGGTATTATCTACCTTATATTTAATACCCAAAATGTGACACTTGTTTAATGTCGCATTGGGGACGTTTCTCATGCGACATTTGTCCTTTTTAAGACATATCTTATATATTTTAGAGGTGATTTTTTTGAAAAAAATTGGTAATCAAACTATTGGTTTTGATAATCCTCCAACAATTCTTGAATGTGCATCTATTGTTGGTCCAAAAGAAGCTAAAGGACCACTTGCGAAATACTTTGACCAAACTTTAGATGATGAATTTTGGGGAGAAAAAACTTGGGAAAAAGCTGAGAGTAAAATTATAAAAGAAACTGTTAGTACTGTAATTTCTAAATCAGGAGTTCCTAGTAACAAAATTGACTGCATGTTTGCAGGTGATTTACTAAACCAATGTATTTCTTCAAGCTTTGGTTTAAGAGAATTAAACATTCCGTTTTTTGGAGTTTTTGGCGCTTGTTCTACATTTGTTGAATCTATGTCTTTAGGTGCTATTTGTACTGAAAGTTTTGCTGAAAATGTTTTATGTGCTACATCTAGTCATTTTTGTAGTGCAGAAAAGCAATTTCGTTTTCCATTGGAATTAGGTAACCAAAGACCACCATCAAGTCAGTGGACAGTTACTGGTTCTGGTGCTGCTATTTTAACCAAAAGCGGGACTGGTCCATATATTACACATATAACACCTGGAAAAATTGTTGATATGGGTATTAAAGATGGAAATAATATGGGTGCTGCTATGGCTCCTGCATTTGCAGATACTTTAATTGCTCATTTTGAAGATACTAGAAGAAATCCAAGTTATTATGATGCTATTATTAGTGGTGATTTAGGTTACATCGGAAAGGATATTGTTATAGATATTCTAAAATCTAAAGGTTATAATATTAAGTCAAATTATGATGATTGTGGAGTTTTAATATTTGATAAAAATGCACAAGATACGCATAGTGGCGGTAGTGGTTGTGCTTGTTGCGGTACAGTTTTTTCTGGATATTTCTTTAAGCAATTAAAAGAAAGAAAAATTAAAAAGCTGTTACTTATTGCTACTGGTGCATTAATGAATTCTACAACTTCTCAACAAGGTGAAAGTATACCAGGAATTGCACATGCAATTAGCATAGAAGTTTAGGAGGATTTAGGGACGGTCCTAAAAATCCCTGATTTTAGGGATTAAGGGACGGACCTTTACTTATCAATTTAAGAAAGGATTTGTTATTATGGATATTAATTGGGCTAATGTTTTTGATTGGACAGTATTATTAAAATGTTTTGTTACTGCTGGAATTATTTGTGTAATTGGTCAGATTTTAATTGATAAAACTAAATTAACTCCTGCTAAGATTTTGGTTATTTTTGTTACAACTGGAGCTATTTTAGGTGGACTTGGTGTGTATCAATATTTAGTTGATTTTGCAGGAGCTGGGGCTACTGTTCCTTTGACCGGTTTTGGTTATAATCTAGCTAAAGGTGCTATTGAGGCTGTTCAAGAAATGGGTCTAGTTGGTGCTTTTGTTGGCGGTGTTAAGGCTGCTGCAGGTGGAATTGCTGCTGCTGTATTTTTTGGATATTTAGCTGCACTTATTTCTAAACCTAAAATGAAGAAGCAGTAATTTTAATTTTTATATAAAACTGCGTTTTTTAACTTAAACTTCTAACTGAGTTTTTAAGCCTTAGATATTTGAGCAAAAAATAGAGCTATTTATTTTATAATTTTTGTTTTATAAAATAATATAGCTTTATTTTCATTTCTAAAAATTTAATATTCGTTGTTTTATCTATTTCTACTTTTCTTAGCAATTTATGCTTTTTTTGCTATTTCAGCTATTTCTGTAAATGCTTTTGGATCAGTTACAGCTATTTCTGCTAGCATTTTTCTGTTAATTGTAACATTTGCTTTCTTTAATCCAGCTATCATTTTGCTATATGTTATACCATTCATTCTTGCTGCTGCATTTATTCTTGCTATCCATAATTTTCTAAAATTACTCTTTTTATCTTTTCTTCCAACATATGCATATGATAAAGATTTCATAACTGCTTGGTTTGCATTTCTAAATCTATAATGTTTTGCACCATAGTATCCTTTTGCTTGTTTTAATACTTTTTTATGTCTTGCTCTTGTTGTTCTTGCTGTTTTTACTCTTGCCATTTATATTCCCTCCTTCTTCTTTTCGACAGGGGACACACCTTTCCCCTTTTGTCATTTCCACTTGGTTTAAGGAATGTCCCCTCCCCTTGTGAATTATTGATTACTTCTTATTATACTTTCTACTTAATTAATTACCATATGGTAGTAATTTTTTGATTGTGTTTTCACATGTCTTATCTGCATAAGCATTTTGAATTTTTCCTGATTTTTTTTGTCTACTTGTTTTATTTGCAAGTAAATGTCTTCTGTTTGATTTTGTTCTTTTAACTTTACCTGTAGCTGTTAATGAATATCTTTTTTTAGCAGCTTTATTTGTTTTTAATTTTGGCATAGTTATTCGCTCCTTTCGTTTTATAACTTTATATTAACAGATTTTTAATTGTTTTAATATTTTATATTATCAATTATTTTTCTGTTTTTTTAGCTAAAATTGTAAACATATTTCTACCTTCTAATTTTGGTGCTTTTTCTACATTCGCAACATCTTCTAATGCTGAGATAAATTTATTTAAAACGTTTTCTCCTGCTTTTGAGTTGTTTACTTCTCTTCCTCTAAAGCGAACAGTGATTTTTACTTTGTTTCCATCTTCAATAAACTTTCTTGCATTTTTTGCTTTGAACCCAAAATCATGTTCTTCAATGTTTGGAGTTACTCTTATTTCTTTTACTTCAAGAACTTTTTGTTTTTTCTTAGCTTCTTTTTCTTTTTTTGCTTGCTCAAATTTGTATTTTCCATAG
>CAWVDV010000013.1:0-11647 GCA_963928115.1 Bacillota bacterium
CGATTATTTGTGCAATGGGATGGCTCTCCTATGCATCCAGACACAATTACAAAATGGTTTAGGCAGTTCCTGGAAGATAAAAACTTGCCACATATTACATTTCATGGCTTACGCCATACACATGCAACTTTGCTTATTGCACAAGGATTAGATGTTAGAACTGTTAGTAATAGATTAGGACATGCTCAAACATCTACAACATTAAATATCTATGCCCATGCATTTGCGAAAATGGACAGAGAGGCATCAGATAAACTTGATAATCTTCTTTATAGAGAAGATACAAAAAAATATTTTAAAGCCAATTAGAGGCTTATCACATAAATTTAAACAAAAAATTGAAAGGAAGAAATTCTATGAAAAATTATAATAATAAAGAAGTAAATCAAGATATGGCAGTTTCTGCTTAAATACTTTTAATTAATTTCACAATTTTATAATTTAAGCAGAAACAATTTATTTTATTTCAAATAGAATTTAATCAAATATACTTTTAAATATCGAAAATTCAAGGTTTACCAATAACCTTTTTACATAGATCTGTGCCCAAATGGTGCCCAATTCATTTTATGTAACTTCAAACGGGCAAAAAATAAGAGTCCACAATCTCTTGCGACTCTAGTTAAATCTTTGGTTGCGGGGGTAAGACTCGAACTTACGACCTTCGGGTTATGAGAATTTAGCACATCTTATTTCTATGTTTTATTTTTATATGATTGTTTTTATTCTATTTACAAGTATTATTAAATATTTCCCTTTTTATTTCATATCGGCAATTTTCATTACAAAATTTTTCTATTTATAAAATTTTTCGTAATAAAAAAAATCAAATCAATTATATATAATTCTTTATTATTTACAAAATCATCTCTTTACTTTATAATTTAAATATAAAATAAAATATAGGAGATAGACTATTTCAATGGAAAAAAGAGATTTATATGATAAAGATAAGAACTTAACAGGCAAAACAATATACAAAAATTTTCCTATACCCAAAGGATATTACATTTTAGTTGTATTAATATTTATACAAAATTCTGAAGGAAAATTTTTAATTCAAAAACGAAGCAAATTAAAAAACGGAAAATTCGCTACCACAGGAGGTCATCCAAAAGCTGGTGAAACTAGTATTGAAGGTGCTATAACAGAAGTAAAAGAAGAAATAGGATTAGATATTAGTAAACAAGATATGAAGTTGTTTTTTTCTGGAAAATCTGATACTGCAAAAGTTTTTTGTGATGATTATTATATTAAAATGGATATTCCTGCTATTGAAAATTTAAAATTACAAAAATCTGAAGTTGATTCAATTTATTGGTTTTCTGCTGATGAAATCAAAAAATTAATGCAGGAAGGAAAATTTTTTGCAAGTCATTATGACGATTTTGAAATCTTGTTAGAGTGGCTAAAAAACAATTAAAACTGATAGTAACAAAAAATGTAGGAGGTAATCTTATGATAGGTAATCCTGTCAACTATGACAAAAAATTCAAAGAAAACTTTCCAAAGTTTCCAGCTAAGCTAGACTTAGAATTAAAAAGATATTTAAATTTAGTACCTGGAAAAGAAGTATTAGATTTAGGAATTGGACAAGGTCGAAATTCTATTCCTCTAGCTGAATTAGGTTTTAATGTAACTGGTGTAGATTATTCAACAAAATGTCTAGAAATATGTAAAAATACTTGCAACAAATTAAATTTAGTAAAAAGTGATATTAGAACTTTTGATATAGAAAAAGATAAGTATGATATGATTCTTTCTGGATATGTATTACATTTTTTACACAAAAATGACAGCTACCAAATTATAAAAAACATCAAAAATAATATTAAAAACAATGGTATAGTTTATATTTCCGTATTTTCATTAGAAGACCCTAAATTTAGTAAACATTCTACATCTTCTGATTTTGAAATACTTGATAATAATATTTTACACAATAAAGTTAATGATACATATGTTAGTTTCTTTTCAAAAGATGAGGTTTTAAATTTGTTTAGCGATTTTAAAACAATTTTTGTTTCTGAAGAATATTGTTTAGAACAAAATGTAGAAACTCCTCGCTATGCTGGTGTAATAAAATATATTGGTCAGAAACTATAAAATCTTGCCTTTCTCCCCTAAAAATATTGTAAAAAGCTCTCAATTAATATATAATTTTATCGAAAGGGGAGAAAGTTGAAAAAGAATTACAATTTTGGCTACGTCAAACTTCATTTTAAATTTAATCAACGTATAAAAGTACGTCTCATAAATTTAAAATTTGTTTTCCTTGCCAAAATTTAATTCTTTTCCAACTAAATCAGCTCCTTGAGAAAGGAATGATATCATAATGAACGAATTAAAGAAAAAAAATAATGGAAAACACTCTACGGAAACAAGTAAAAGCATAAACGAGACAAACAATGAAAATACAGAAAATCAAAAATCAAAAAACAAAAAAACAAAATCTCACAACAAAACTGCCAAAATAGTAGTAATAGCAGTCGTTGTTGTTCTAATTTTAGCAATTCTAGCAATTGTTTTATTCAATATATTTAGTAAAAAAGTAAAAGACCAGGTGCAACTTGAGTTGGGCACACAAGAATTAAAAATCCAAGATTTCCTAACAGATGAAAAATACGCAGAAAATGCTGAGTTTGTAACAGATATTAGTCAAATAGATTTAAACAAAGTTGCAACTTATGAAATCACTATAAAATTAAATAACAAAGAATATACATCAATTTTGGATATCAAAGATACAACTGCTCCACAAGTTAAATTTCAAGATGTTGATGGATATACAGATTATCAAATAAATCCTGAAGATTTTATTGCTGAAAAAACTGATGCAAGTAATATGGAAGTTTCTTTAGGTAATGAAGTTACAATTAATGGTTTTGGTGAATATCATCCTTTAATTATCGTAAAAGATGAATATGGAAATAAGACAAGCCAAGAATGTTTATTAAATATTTCATACATTAAATCTAAATTTATTTTAGAGTATGGAAATAAACTAACTAAGGAAGATTTATTATTCAATGTTGCTGAATATCAAGATACTATAAATCAACAAGATATAGATACAATTAATTCATATGATGTTGGCGAATATGATTTGAAATCTGTTTATGACGGGCAAGAGAAAGTAACTAAGATTACTATTCAAGATACAATTGCTCCTGAATTAGTTTTGAAGGATGTTACTCTTTATACAGAACAGACTATTACAGATGCAAATCAATTTGTAGAAAAGGCTGAAGATTTAGCAGGTGTTACTTTAAATATTTTAACTGAAATTGATTATTCTATTATTGGTGACCAAGTAGTAACTATTGAAGCAGTTGATGGTCATGGTAATAAAACTTCACAAACTGCAAAATTGACAATTAAGGAAGATACTGAAGGTCCAGTATTTTCAGGTATTTTTGATTTAAAGGTTACTAAAGGTGGTACTGCTGATTATAAAAAAGGTGTTACTGCAAAAGATGGTAAAGATGGTGATGTAGAGTTTACTGTTGATAGTAGTAGTGTTAAGTTAGATACTGCAGGTACTTATTATGCTACTTATACAGCTACTGATAAAGCTGGAAATACAACTACTTCAAAAAGAAAGATAGTTGTTTCTGAAAAGTCTACTGCATCTAGCTCATCAAGTAGTTCTGGTGATGTATATGCAAAGGCTGATGAATTTATTGCAAAAGCTACTTCAGGTGTTTCAGGAACTGCTAATAAAATACTAGCTATTAAAAATTATTTAAGAAGTAATATAAAATATAGTCATAGATATAATGCAAGTAATACTGGAAGTGTAAATGCTGCTGCTATGAAGGCTTTTACAGCATATGAAGGTGATTGTTATATCCACGCTGCCGCAGCTCAAGTAATGTTCACAAGACTTGGTGTACAAAGTATTATTGTAAATGCTTTAGATTATTCACATTATTGGAATATGGTATATATAAATGGTGGTTGGAAGCATGTTGACCCTACTCCAGGTTGGGCTTATGCTGATGTCGGATTTATGAATGATGCTAAGAGATTGGAAACTCTTAGAAGAATTAATGGTTATGAGTATAGAGATTGGGATAGAAGTAAATTCCCTGTTGCAAATTAAATGTAGTAAAAATTTTTGAAATAAAAGGAGTAATTTATGAGTTTAGTATCAGGTGCATTTATTGGAATTATGATTATTACAGCAATATTGTATTACTTATCACCTAAAAAATTCAAACCTTATGTTTTATTGATAATAAGTGTATTAGTTTATTCAAGTTTAGGTGTTAAAAGTTTAGTTTATATTGTTATAAGTACAATTACAACATATGTTGCTGGATTATTGTTTGAAAAGAACAAACACAAAAAATTAATTTTAGTAGTTACTTTAGTAATAAATTTAGGCATTTTAGTAGTTATAAAAAGTGAACTTGTAAAAAATATTATTGTACCTCTTGGAGTTTCTTATTATACTTTCCAAGTTGTGTCATATTTAATTGATGTATATAGAAATAAATATAAACCTGAAAGAAATATCGCAAAATATTTCCTATATACAATGTATTTCCCTTATCTATTTATAGGTCCTATTAATAGATATGATGATATTTCAAAAACTTTATTTGAAACTGATAAGAAATTTAATCCTCAATCTGCCTATAATGGTATTTTGAGGATTGGATGGGGATTTTTTAAGAAATTAATTATTTCTAATAGGATTAATGTTCTGATTTCAGCAATCACTCAAAATCCTTCTGAATATAATGGTGCTTTTGCTCTTTTTGCGATGCTTTTATATTCAATCCAATTATATGCTGATTTTAGTGGTGGAATAGATATTGTATTAGGATTTTCAAAGGTTCTACAAATTAACTTGAAAGAGAATTTTGATAATCCATATGTATCTCAAAATATCCAAGAATTTTGGAGAAGATGGCATATTTCTTTAAGTTCTTGGTTCAGGGATTATGTGTATATTCCTTTAGGTGGTAACAGATGTAGCAAATTAAGAAATTATTTTAATACCCTTGTAGTTTTCTTATTATCAGGACTTTGGCATGGTGTAAATTATATTTTATGGGGATTATTCCATGGAATTTTCTTAATTATAGGGAAATTCATCAAGGTTAAAAATAAGTACGTAAATATCACTGTTACATTTTTAGTAGTTTCATTTTTATGGTCATTCTTTATTTGGCCAACTGCTATACAATCTTTACAAATGATTGGCTCTGTATTTACTACTTTTAACTATCAAGAATTGTTTAGTAATATCCTTAATTTAGGATTAAACTTAGCAAATTATATTGTGTTAATTATTGCTGTTATATTATTAATCACATATGATTTGAAAAGGGAAAAAATCAATTCTAAAATTAAGAATTTGTCAACAGAGCGTAAATTGATTATTTTTGCAGTTTTAGTTTGGATAGTACTTGTTTTTGGAATGTATGGTATTGGATTTAATGCAAGTGATTTTATTTATAATAAATTTTAAAATTTGTGAAAAGGAATGTTTTAGTATATGAAGAAATTTTTGAAAATATTAGTTGTACTTATATTAATTGTCATTGTCTTTTATTTAACAAATAAATTACTAATGCCAAAATATATGGATAGTTTAGTTGAAGGAAGTATGATTAGCCAATATTATGATGAGGAAAAAAATCACGAAGTTATTTTCATTGGAGACTGTGAAGTATATGCAAACTTTTCACCAATGGTAATATATGAAGAAACCGGAATCACATCATATGTTAGGGGGTCATCTCAACAACTTTTATGGCAGTCATATTATATTTTAGAAGAAACTTTGAAATATGAAAAGCCAAAGGTTGTAGTGTTTAATGTAAATGCTATGAGGTATGATAAGCCTGTTAGTGAAGCATATAACAGATTGACTTTGGATAAAATGAAATGGTCTAAACAGAAATATGAGATGATAAAGGCTTCTATGACAGATGAAGAAAATATGGCATCATATGTTTTCCCAATATTAAGGTATCATTCAAGGTTTGACCAATTGACAAAAGAGGATTTTGAATATTTGTTCAAAGAGAAAAAGAATACATATAATGGATTTTTAATTAATAAAAATGTTAAACCTGTTGAGTCTTTACCAACTAAGAGAAGATTGTCTAATTATCAATTTTCAGATATTACTTATAGTTATTTAGATAAGATGACTGCATTGTGTAAAGAAAATGGTATAGAGCTTGTTCTTATTAAAGCTCCTAGTGTTTATCCTTTCTGGTATGATGAGTATGACGCTCAGATTGAGGATTATGCAAATAGAAATGGGTTGAAATTTATTAATTTTCTTGACAATGTCGAAGAAATTGGTATAGACTATACGCAAGATACTTATGATAGCGGATTACATTTGAATTTGTATGGTGCAACAAAGTTAAGTAAGTATTTTGCAAAGATTTTGCAAGAGGATTTTGATTTGACTGACTATAGAAATGATGAGGCTGTAAATAGTGTTTATCAAGAAAGATTGAAGGAGTATCATGAAGAAACTGGCCTATAGTTTTTATTAAGTTTTTAAGTTTAATTTTTTATATTTTATTAGAAGAAAGGGGTTTTTATATTATGAAAAAATTTGGAGTTGTGCTAGCAGTTATTGTTGTTATCGCTTTAGTTGTAGTTGGTGTTGTTTTTCTAAATAGACAATCAACAGAGCCTACTGCAGTTGTTGAGGATAATAAGGGTGCATCTCAAGAAGCTGAAAATGCTGAGGATGTTTATGTATTTGATGATAATGGTAAAAAATTGACTTTAGGTGTTGAGTATTCTTCTTTGGATTTAGGTGAACCGGCTGATTATTATGAAGTTCAAAGTTGTGCTTTTGATGGTATGGACAAGATTTATACTTTTGATAATTATGAAGTTCATACTTATCCAGATAACGGAACAGACAAGGTTTTATCTATTTATTTCTTGAATGACCAAGTTTCTACTACTGAAGGTGTTAAGATTGGTGACAGTCTTTCTTCAATGTTAGAGGTTTATGGTGATGGATATGAACAATTAGATACTCAATATACTTATTCTAAAGGTCTTACTCAATTGAGATTTATTGTTGAGAATGATGCTATTACTAGTATAGAGTATAATTATAATGTTTAAATATTTAGCTCAAAAATAATTACAATTTTTACTATGTTAAAATCCAGTAATCTAAAAGCTAAGCCTTTGTGATTACTGGATTTTTCATTGCTAAATTTTTTTATATTAAGTTTAAAACTTGTGATTTATCTATTAGACCTACTGAACGATTAACTTCTTCTCCATTTTTGATAACTACTAATGTAGGTATTGACATTACTTGGTATTTCATTGCTAAATCTTGTGAGTCATCTACATTTACTTTTACTACTTTTATCTCAGAGTTTTCTTCTGCAATTTCATCTATAATTGGTGATAGCATTTTGCATGGTCCACACCAATCTGCATAAAAATCAATTAGTACTGGTTTTTCGCTTTTTATTACCTCTTCTTCAAAATTTTGACTGTTTACTTTTATAATTTCCATTTTATTTTCCTCCTTTTATATTTTTATTACACTTATTCTTTTATATAATGTAATTTTTAAACTATTTATTCTATTGTATTTTGCAAATCTGCATAATCTATTTGCAAAACTTTGGTTAATCCTATTAATTCAAAGTCTTTTATAATCATTCTATTGGTTTCCATCTTATTTAATGCTGTTGGACTAATATATACGGCATGAAGTTCCAATTTCCTAGATAGTGCTGCTTTTGATAGTCCTTTTTCTTCTCTTTTCTTTTTTATTAGTTCCCCTATTACATTAGTTTTATTCTCATATTTTTTCATCATTTTTTTGTTCTCTCTTTTTTATATTTTTTCTTATTATATCATATTTTTTTGTGATTTCTACTTCTGACATAATTTTTCTTTTCTTTAGTAAAAAAATGCACTTAACCAACTAGTGGCAAGTGCTTGAATTGGTTGCGGGAGAAGGACTCGAACCTTCGACCTCAGGGTTATGAGCCCTGCGAGCTGCCAACTGCTCCATCCCGCGATGTTTCGACAGTATTTATTATACACCCATTTATATTTCTTTGTCAACACTTTTAGTTAATTTAAACGAATTTTGTGTTGTTTTGTGCATTCCAAATTCTATTGAAACAAAATATTAATATATATTTTCTATTTTTATTATATTCTTAATATATTATATTTATTCTTATTTTATTCATTTTTATCTATTTCTTTATCAAGTACTTGTCTGCTTATATTTGCAATTAATTCATCTGCACCTGGAACATTTTGCGTATATACTCCTATAAGATATGGACTATCTGCAAATACTATTCCATAATCATGTACATTACCTGCATAACTTCCATATTTATGAGCCACATCATATTCTGATATATATTTCTTTAAGTATTCTCCAAAGGATGATTGTTTCATATATCCTATCAATTCTTGATAGTTTTCTTGATTTTGATAAATGTGATTTATTATATCAAATCCAAATGATGCTTTTGTTAAATTTGATGTATAAAAATCATCTATAAATTCTTCATCTGAATATTGAGCCATTAATTCTCTACATTTTCTATATCCAATTCCATCTATTAATATATTTACTGCTGTGTTATCACTATTTATTATACTTTGTTCAAGTAAAAAGCTAATTGGAATATAATCTCCTACACTATAAGTTGAAGCTGTTGTTCCTCCTCCTGCTTCATAGTCATCACTTGTATATTGTAATGTACTTTCTAAGGTTAGTTCTCCATTTTTTATTTTATCATAATATATCATTGCAACAGGTACTTTTACTGTACTTGCACCTTTAAAATATTTGTCTTGGTTGTCAAAATAATATTTTTGTGTTTGAGGGTTGTAATAGAAAAATGCAAAGTTATCAGCTGTTAGGTTATTTGCTGTTTTTATTTCTGTTATTAAAGTTTTTATTTCTTCATCTTCTGTTGGAGTAATTGGAGCTTCTTCGGTCTCTGTTTGTGACTCTTTACTATTATCTGCATTGTCTCCTTCATTTTCTTCTTGTTCCTGATTTTCCGCTTCTTGCTGTTCTACACTTTTACCTTGACTCACACTTACCTCTTTATCTTCGTTTTGTGTTTGGATTATAACTACTATGCATATTAAACAGATTACAAGTATTATTAATCTACTTGCTATTTGTTTTTTTGCCCTCTGTTTTATTTGTTCCTTCTTATCCATTGCATGTTTTCCTTTTTCCAAAACAAACCACCTCTGAACAGATTATCTCACATTTTTTTGAAAATGTCCATTCAGGGACGTTTCTTTTTGGACAAAAATGTCCAAACGGAAACGTCCCCAATGAGACATTATTTTAAAAATCCATTTATTATTTCTTGTTCTGCTTCTTCTTCTGAAAAACCTAATGTCATTAATTTTGTGATTTGTTCACCTGCTATTTTTCCTATTGCTGCTTCATGTATTAGGTTCGCATCTACATTGTTTGCTGTTACTTCTGGTGTTGCTGTAACAATTGCATTATCTTTTATTATTGCGTCACATTCACTATGTGAGAATGATTTTGCATTTCCATATATTTTAGATACAAAGTATTGTTTTGAATTATCTGTTGCAACTGACCTAGATGTTACATGTGCACTTGAATTATCTCCATTTAATTCTACATCAAATATTGTTTTTGCAAATTGCTCTCCATGTGTCATGATTTTTTCTGTTACAACAAAGTTTGTATTTTCTTCTAATATTCCTTTTGTTTCTCTTATTGTAGAATCTACTCCTTTTATTTGTGTGCTTTCCATTTCCATACTACTTCCTGCTTTTAAATACACTTCTGTAACAGGATTTAATATTCTCTTTCCATCACCTTTTCCTTCTCCATAGTGTTTTTCAATGTATTTTACTTTTGCTCCTTCTTCTAAGAAAAATCTATGTATTCCATCATGTTGTGAATCTTTGTGATGGTCATTGTGGATTCCACAACCTGCTACTATTATGACATTTGCATTTTTTCCTATATAAAAGTCATTATATACTAAGTCATTTAATCCACTTTCTGTTATTATTACTGGAATATGTATAAATTCAAATTTTGTGTTTTCTTTTACATATATATCTATTCCTGGTTTGTCTGTTTTAGTTACTATATTAACATTATCTGTTACTTTTCTTTCTATTCCTTGTCCATTTTTCCTTATATTATATGCTCCATTTGGTATATTTTCTAAATCTGATATTTCATTTAATAAGTCCTTATCTATATCATTGATTTTTTCACTCATATCTAATCTCCTTTCTTTTAGTGCATTGGGGACGGCCTCATTTGCACTTATTGGCTTTACAACACTTCTTATTTACCATTTCTTTTTCTAGTATGTCTTTACTGCTTCCTCTATCTACAATTTGTCCTGATTTTAGAAGTATTACTTCATCTGCGATATTTAATATTCTTTCTTGATGTGAGATGATTAATGTAGTTCCTTTTATTAGTTCTCTCATATTTTCAAACACTTCTATTAGATTATTGAAACTCCATAAATCTATTCCAGCTTCTGGTTCATCAAAAATTGTTAATTTTGATTCTCTTAATACTACTGTTGCAATTTCTATTCTCTTTAATTCTCCTCCTGATAATGAGCCATTTACTTCTCTATCAACATATTCTTTAGCACATAACCCTACTTTTGATAGAACATCACATGCTTCTTTTTTTGTTATTTTCTTTCCGGCTGCCATTTTTAATAAGTCATAAACTGTAATTCCTTTGAATTTTACTGGTTGTTGGAATGCGAATCCTATTCCAAGTTTTGCTCTTTCATTTATAGGTAAGTTTGTTATATCTTTTCCTTCAAATATGATTTTTCCTGAATCTGGTTTTTCAATCCCCATTATAATTTTTACTAATGTTGATTTTCCAGAGCCATTTGGTCCTGTTATTGCAATAAATTTTTCTATATCTAGTTCTAAATTTATATTTTTTAATATTTTTTTGTTATCTCTTTCAAAACATATATCTTGTAATTCTAATAGCATTTTTATCTCCTACTTCTTTTACTATATTTAGGTTTTTGCATTGGTTTTACCTATAAACCTTTGACCTCTTTTAGCCTTTCCCTTGCAGTTATTTTGATGCAACTCCTACATTTTTCATTATTCTTGTCATAACCGCATTTTAAATCTCCTAAGTCTAATATTTTGGTAATGTAGTTGTCCAATTTCTCTATACTCTCTTTTGACATTGCATGTTTAATTGCCTTTGCTTCTTCTTCTGCTTGATTTTTATCTATTCCTAATATTCCTATTAAAAATATTTCTAGTGTATCTTGTTTTTTTATTATTTCTTTTGCGTTTTTCCCACCTTCATTTGTTAATTCTATATTCCCATATACTTCATAATTAATTAGTTTTAAATCTTTTAATATTCTAAGTGCTTTGTTTACACTTGGTTTTGTTATATTCATTTTTTGAGCAATATCTGTTACTCGCACTTTTTGCTGATTTTTTTCTAATAAATATATGGTTTTTAGATATTCTTCTTGGGAGTTAGTTAGTTTCATATTTATTTTCCTTCCTAAGGCATAAGTTTATTTAGCTTTAATGTTTTTTGTTAGCCTTCGCTAACATTTTAATATGTATTGTAAAATTTGTCAAGTATTTTTCA
>CAWVDV010000014.1:0-3528 GCA_963928115.1 Bacillota bacterium
AGTACCAGCACATAATGAAGAAGCAGTAGTTGGAAACTTAATTGAAAGCCTAAAAAATCAAAATTATGATAAAGAATTATATGATATATATGTTATTGCAGATAACTGCACAGACAACACAGCAAAAATTGCAAAAGAAGCAGGTGCAATAGTATATGAAAGATTTGATGAAACAAAGAAAACAAAAGGATATGCCTTAGACTGGTTTTTACAACAAAAAATTGATGAAAATGCTGACTATGATGCATTCTTTGTATTTGATGCAGACAACATAGTAGACCCAAACTTCATCAAAGCAATGAATAAAAAACTATGTCAAGGTGAAGATGTAGTTCAAGGTTATAGAGATATCAAAAACCCAACAGATAACTGGATATCAGCAGGATATGCGTTATTTTACTGGACAATGCATAGATTTTATCATTTAGCAAGATATAATTTAGGACTATCACCATTATTAAATGGTACAGGATTCATGGTAAGATTTGATGTTATAAAACCAGAAGGTGGTTTAAAAACAGTAACACTAACAGAAGACATTGAATTTTCATTAAAAAGAATAATAAAAGGTAAAAAATTAGGATGGTCAACAGAAGCGATTTGTTATGATGAACAACCAACAGGATTTGCACAAAGTTGGTCACAAAGAAGCAGATGGACAGTTGGACATATGCAATGTATAAAAGAATATACAAAACAACTAGTAACAGCTGCAAAAGAAAAGAAAACAATGATGAATTTTGATGGTTTCTTATATATAATAGGAAGTATACCAATGTTTATAATTACTCTAGTAATATTAGCAACAAACTTCTTAATGTATGCAGGAAATGGAATGACAAACGAAGAATTAGTATTTAATATAGTGAAATTCTTAGTACCAACATTCTTATTACCTATTGGTACAGCAGTTATAGCAATGTTATTAGATAGAAGACCAATAAAACCAATGATTAAAGGATTAATTTGTTATCCATTATTTATGGGTTCATGGTTACTAATAAACTTTAAATGTTTATTTAAAAGAGAAACATCATGGGAGAAAATTGACCATGTTAGAAATATTAAGATTGGAAACTCAGGCAGAAGTGCAGAAACAGCTGAAATTGCTGAAAAAGTATAAAAAGATAAAAATTTACAAAAATACTTGCATTTATGCTAAAAATTGGGTATAATAATAAAGAACATGAAGAAACTAGAAGAGTGGGAACAAATCCCACTCTTCGGTCAGTTTTAGGAAAGAAAGGAGAAAAAATTGGCAAACATAGAAGAAAGAGTAGAAAATCTATTAAAAAAAGAAATCGAAAAAAATGGATATGACCTATATGATGTAGAATATGCAAAAGAAGGAAAAAACTACTTTTTACGAATTTTTATAGATAAACCAGATGGAATCGATTTAAAGGATTGTGAAAAAGTAAATGATGTAATAAATGATTTACTAGACAAAGTTGATTATATAAAAGACCAATACTTTTTAGAAGTATCTTCACCTGGAATTGAAAGAATATTAAGAAAAGATAAACACCTAAAACAAAATATCGGAAAAGAAGTACATGTAAAGCTTTTTAGAAAAGATACTAAAGGCAAAAAAGAATATCAAGGAATATTAAATGATTTCAATGAAGATGAAATCATATTAGAGAATGAAGAGCCAATTGAACGTAAAAATATAGCTCAAATAAAAACAGTATATAATTGGTAAAATATAAATAAATGAAAGGAATGATAGGAAAATGAAAGAGCCAGCAATAGATAATAAAGAACTAATTATTGCACTAGAAGATTTAGAAAAAGAGAAAGGAATAAAAAAGGAATACTTATTAGAATCAATAGAAACAGCATTAGTTACAGCATATAAAAGAAACTTTGATTCATTAGAAAATGTAAGAGTAGAAATGGACAAAAAAACAGGAGCAACACATGTATACTCAATAAAAGAAGCAGTAGAAAAAGTAGAAAACAGTGAAACGCAAATTTCTATAAAAGAAGCAAAAAAAATAAACCCAGATGTATCAGAAGGAGAAACAGTAGAAATTGAAATAGTACCAAGAAATTTTGGTAGAATTGCTGCTCAAACAGCAAAACAAGTAATTATTCAAAAACTAAGAGAATTAGAAAGAGAAATAATATTTACTGAATATAATGATAGAAAAGGCGAAATAGTTACAGGACTAATCCAAAAAGCAGATAAAAACATAGTTGTAATGGACTTAGGAAAACTTGAAGGAGTTATGCCATCAAAAGAACAAATACCAACAGAACATTATAGAGTAAATGATAAAATAAAAGGATATGTACTAGATGTAGAAAAAGGGTCAAAAGGTGCACCACAAGTAATAGTATCAAGAAGTCATCCAGACTTTGTACGTAAATTATTAGAATTTGAAATACCTGAAATTTATGAAGGTGTTATAGAAATAAAAAGTGTGTCAAGAGACCCAGGATATAGAAGTAAAGTTGCAGTATATTCACCAGACCCAAATATAGACCCAGTAGGTTCTTGTGTTGGACAAAAAGGTGTTAGAATTCAAAATGTAATAAATGAATTAAATGGAGAAAAAATAGATGTTATTGAATGGAATGAAGACCCATCAATATATATTGCTTCAAGTTTATTACCTGCAAAAATCTTAGCAGTTGATATAAAACAAGAAGAAAAATTTGCACAAGTAATAGTTCCAGATGACCAATTATCATTAGCTATCGGAAAATCAGGACAAAATGCAAGATTAGCAGCAAAATTGACTAACTGGAAAATAGATATTAAATCAGAAACACAATTTAGAGAAATGCTAATGAATGCACAAAATGAAACAGAAAAAACTGAAGAAGTTGAAGAAGCAAGTGAAAATAATGAATAAATCTATACATAAAAATAAAAGGAGGGTAAAAAATGAAAAAACAACCTCAAAGAACATGTATGGGATGTAATGAAAAAAAGGATAAAAAAGATTTAATAAGAATTGTAAAAAATAAACAAAATGAAATAAATATAGATAAAACTGGTAAATTAGAAGGACGAGGTGCATATATTTGTGATAGTATAACTTGTCTTGAAAAAGCAATTAAAGCCAAAAGAATTGAAAAAGTATTTGAACAGAAAATACCAGGTGAAATCTATGAAAGATTAAGAGGTGTAATGCTTGAAAAATAGTAAAATATTAGGTTTAATAGGTTTGGCTGCAAGAGCTAGAAAAGTATCATTCGGAGCAGATAGTGTAGAATTAGAAGCACAAAAAAATAAAGTGTATTTAATTATTCTAGCACAAGACTCCTCAACAAGGACAAAAGAAAAATTCCAAAAAATTAGTGAGAAATATAATATACCAATAATTATAACACAAACAATAGATGATTTGAGTAAAGCAATAGGAAAAAACAACAAAGCAATTTTAGGAATTGGAGATATCAATTTAGCAAGCGAAATACAAAAAATATATAACGGGGGTGAAGCTATTGGGTAAGATAAAAATACACGAAATAGCAAAAAAATTAGGATTAACAAGTAAAGAAGTATTAGAAGTA
>CAWVDV010000015.1:0-9588 GCA_963928115.1 Bacillota bacterium
TTACTACCATAATTATACACCCCAAACATTTTTAAAATTTAGCCAACCTTATGAATAAAAGTATACTATATAGTTTGCAAAAATGCAATAGTTTATCAAAGTAAAACAGGGCATGCTAAAAAATATGCAGAGATTTTGAGTACAAGATTAAATTTACCAATTTTAGATATACAAGAAGCAAAAACAAAATTAAAAAGAGATGATGAAATAATATATTTAGGCTGGGTATGTGCGTCAAAAATTATGGGGTTAAATAAGGCTTTAAGAAAATATAAAGTAATTTGTTGTGGAGCTGTTGGAGCATATCCTAAAATAGAAGAAAATATACAAGACTTGATAAAGGCAAATAATTTAGAAATGCCACTATTTTATATGCAAGGTGGTATTGATTATTCAAGACTAAATAAATTATATAAAAAGTTACTTCAAGCAATAGGAAAGACAATAGAAAACAGTAATGATAATGTAGATAAGCAAATAGTAGAAATGTTTGAAAAAGGAAAAGATTTTGTTTGTGAAGAAAATATAAAAGAATTAGCAGATTATATTGAAAATAATCGAACAAAATGATAATATAAGAAAAAATGATAGGAGGATTTAGCCATGAAAATATTATTAAAAGGCGGAACACTAATTGACTACAAGACAAACATATTTGAAGAAAAAGACATACTAATTGAAGATGACAAAATTAAAGAAATAGGGAAAGATATAGAAGAAAAAGCAGATAAAATAATTGACTGTTCAAAACTATATATTATGCCTGGAATGATTGATATTCATTGCCATTTAAGAGAACCTGGTTTTGAATATAAAGAAACAATTGAAACAGGCAGCAAAAGCGCTGTTGCAGGAGGTTTTACAACTATTTGTCCAATGCCAAATACAAAACCAACACCAGATAGCGCTATTAATTTGCAAAAAATAATAGAAGAAGCAAAAAGAGTAAATTTATGTAATATACTTCCATATGCTTCTGTATCTAAAGGAGAAAAAGGAGAAGAATTAGTAGATTTTGAAGAATTAAGAAATGCTGGAGCAATTGCATTTTCAGATGATGGTATGCCAGTTGTAAATAGCAGAATGATGAGACAAGCAATGATTGAAGCAGATAAACTTGAAACATTTGTAGCATCACATTGTGAAGAAAAATCTGTTTCTGCAGGAGCAATAAATGCAGGAAAAGTAGCAGACGAATTAGGAGTTCAGGGAGTATTGCCAGAAGCAGAAGAAATAATGGCTGCAAGAGAAATAGTTATATCAGAAACAAACAATGTTAGAGGACATATATGTCATATAAGTACAAAAACAAGTAAAAACATGATAAGAGATGCTAAAAAAAGAGGAGTAAAAATAACATGTGAAACCTGTCCACACTATTTTACATTTACAGTAGATGAAGTGTTAAAATCCGGAACAAATGCAAAAATGAATCCACCATTAAGAGAAGAAAAAGATAGACAAGCAATAATAGAAGGACTAAAAGAAGGAACAATAGATTGTATAATAACAGACCATGCACCACATGCAGAAGAAGAAAAAAATGTAGAACTTTCAAAAGCACCAAATGGAATAATAGGATTTGAAACAGCACTTCCAGCAGAAATAATGAATTTAGTAGACCCAGGACATATTGATTACTTAAATTTAGTAAGATTAACTTCATATACTCCATCAAAATTATTACATATAGAAAATGAAAGAGGTAGTATAGAGGTAGGAAAAAAGGCTGATATAACTATATTTGACCCAAATGAAGAATATGTTTACACAAAAGAAATGATAGTATCAAAATCTAAAAACAGTCCATTTATAGGAAAGAAATTAAAAGGTAAAGTAAAATATACAATTGTAAATGGAAAAGTGGTTTTTGAAAATTGAAGGGAGAAACTATGAAAGTATTATTTATTGAATATCCGAAATGTTCTACTTGTCAAAAAGCAAAGAAATGGTTAGAACAAAATAATATTGAATTTGATGACAGACATATAGTAGAAAATAACCCAACAAAAGATGAATTAAGAAAATGGATAAAGCAAAGCGGATATGATATCAAAAAATTCTTTAATACAAGTGGAATGAAATATAAAGAATTAAATTTAAAAGAAAAATTGCCAAATATGACAGATGAAGAAAAAATAGAAGTATTGTCTACAGATGGAATGTTAGTAAAAAGACCACTGGTTATAACTGATAAAGTCATATTAGTAGGATTTAAAGAAAAAGAATGGGTGAGTCTGTTAGGGACGTGCTAAAACGTTTCAAAATGAAACGATTTGACCTGTCCCCAATAGAGTCAGAAGGAGGAAATAAGAGTGAATGCAATTGATAGATTAATAAATAAAATTAAAGAAACAAACAATCCAACAGTAATAGGTCTTGACCCAAGATATGAATTATTGCCAAAATGCGTATTAGAAAAATATCCAGACACTTTGGAAGGTGTATCACAAGCAATTGTAGAATATAACAAGGCTTTAATAGATGAAACATATGATGTAATTCCAGCCGTAAAGCCACAAATAGCTTTTTATGAAATGTTCGGTATACCGGGCATAAAAGCATTTGAAGAAACATGTAAATATGCTAAACAAAAAGAAATGTTAGTCATTGCAGATATAAAAAGAGGAGATATAGGTTCAACTGCTCAAGGATATTCAAATGCATATTTAGGAAAAACTAAAATAGGAGAAAAAGAAGAAAGCATTTTTGATGTAGATTTTGTAACAGTAAATCCATATATGGGAACAGATTGTGTCAAACCATTTATCGAGGATTGTAAAAAATATGACAAAGGAATATTTATATTAGTAAAAACCTCAAATCCATCATCAGGTGAATTGCAAGATGTAAAATTAGAAAATGGAGAAGAAGTATATGTAAAAGTAGCAAAATTAGTTGAAGAATGGGGAAAAGAATTAAGAGGAGAATATGGGTATAGTAGTATAGCAGCTGTTGTAGGAGCTACATATCCAAAACAACTAAAAGAAATAAGAGAAATTGCACCTCATACATATTTCTTAATACCTGGATATGGAGCACAAGGTGGTAAAGCTGAAGATATAGCTTTAGGATTTGACAAAAACGGTTTAGGTGGAATAGTAAATGCATCAAGAAGTTTGATGTGTGCATATAAATCAGAATTTTGGAAAGATAAATTCGAAGAAAAAGACTATGCAAAAGCAACAAGAGCAGAAGCATTAAGAATGAAAGAGGAGTTAGGAGGGATTTAGGGACGGTCCTAAAAATCCCTGCTTTTAGGGATTAGGGGACGGACCTTTAAGTAAAATAGAAGTGGCGTCCCTAAAGTGACCAAAAATGGTCAGTCCGAACCTGTCCCCAAAATGACCATAGAAAAGGAGGATAATAAGAATGCCAAAACAAGTATATGCAAAATTAATTAAAAAGGAAGAAATTATTAAGAATATTTACAAGTTTAGTGTAAAAGCACCAGAGATAGTAGAAAATGCGAAACCAGGAAATTTTATAGAAATAAGAGTAACAGATGGGATTGACCCATTTTTAAGAAGACCAATAAGTATATATAACTTAGATAAAGAAAAGGGAATATTAGAATTTATATTCCAAGTTAAAGGAAAAGGAACAGAGATACTAGCAAAAAAGGAAGAAGAAAATGATATTGATATAATAGGACCTTTAGGACATGGAACATTCAAGTTTGATAAATATAAAAATGTAGCAGTTATAGGTGGTGGAATAGGAATTTTTCCTTTGTATGAATTATCTAAACAGGCAACGCAAAATGATGTTAAAGTAAATTGCTATCTAGGATTTAGGAATAAAGACTTTGTAATGCTTGAAAAAGAGTTTAGGGAAATTACAGATAAGCTAATAATTACAACAGATGATGGAACATATAAAAATAAAGGATTTGCTATTGATTATTTAAAGGACGATATGGAACATGAAAAGTATGAGTGTATTTATGCTTGTGGTCCATTACCAATGCTAAGAGCAGTTCAAAAATATGCTATTGAAAATAATATTGATTGCCAATTATCATTGGAAGAAAAAATGGCATGTGGTTTAGGTGTTTGTTTAGGGTGTGCAGTTAAAACTGCTAAAAGTCCAAAAGATGCACCTGAGTATTGGCATGTTTGTAAAGGTGGACCAGTATTTAACGCAAAAGATGTAGAGATTTAATGTCGCTAATTAGGACGTTTTTCATGCGACAAAAAGGAATGGAGGGAATAAAATAGATGAATACAAAAATAAATTTAGCTGGAATTGAGATGAAAAATCCGGTAACTGTTGCATCAGGGACTTTTGGTTATGGAAGAGAATTTAGTGAGTTTTTTGATTTGAGTAAATTAGGTGGAATTATTACAAAAGGCACTTCATTAAAACCAAGAAGCGGAAATAAACCAACAAGAGTATGTGAAACAGCAAGTGGAATGTTAAATAGTATAGGACTTCAAAATCCGGGAGTTGAATACTTTGCTGAAAATGATTTGCCATTTTTAAGAAAGTTTGATACTGCAATTATAGTTAATGCGTGTGGAAGTACAGTAGAAGAATATGTAGAGTTGTGTAAAATATTAAATACATTAAATATTGATGGTGTAGAACTTAATTTATCTTGCCCTAATGTAAAAGCAGGATGTATGGCTTTTGGAAATACATATGAAGGTGTAAAACATGTAACGAGTGAAGTTAGAAAAGTTTTAGATAAACCTTTAATTGTAAAATTAACACCAAATGTTACTGATATAGCATCAATTGCAAAAGGTGTAGAAGATGGCGGTGCAGATGGAGTATCACTTATCAATACTTTGTTAGGAATGAAGATTGATATTAATACAAGAAGACCAGTTCTTGCAAATAATACAGGTGGACTTTCAGGTCCTGCAATAAAACCAGTAGCAGTTAGAATGGTGTATCAAGTTGCACAAGCTGTTAATATTCCGGTTTTAGGAATGGGTGGTATTATAAATGGTGATGATGCAATTGAGTTTATGCTTGCGGGTGCAACTGCAATTTCGATTGGTGCAGGAAATTTTATTAGCCCATATACAAGTGTTGATACTGTTGATGGTATTGAAGAGTATATGAAAAAATATAATATTGATGATATTAATGATATTATTGGTAAAGTTCAGATGAATTAGTAAAAAAATTTTTTGAAATATGAAACAGCTTCTAGTATATTATAGGAGCTGTTTATATTTTCTTTGTGTTATAAAATTATATATTGTATATAACGAAAAAAATCAAAAATTGTAAAAAATCAGTTGTATAAAAAAAATCTATTTGATATAATTGAAACAACAATTTAATATATATTAATCATGGGAGGAATAAGTATGCAAGAAGATAAATTTTTAAAAGAATTATGTGATATATATAAACCAGAAAAAGATAATTTAATTCAAATGTTAAATGAAGTACAAGAACATTATGGATATATCCCACAAGAAGCCCAAAAAGTTTTATCAGAGTTTTTATCAATTCCAATGGCAGAAATTTATGGAGTAGTTACTTTTTATTCTAGATTTACACTAAAACCAAAAGGAAAATATAGCATATCAGTATGTTTAGGAACAGCATGCTTTGTTAAAGGTTCTCAAAAAATTATGGATAGATTGACAGAAAGATTATGTATTCAACCGGGAGAAACAACAAAAGATGGTAAATTTTCAATTGACCAAACTAGATGTGTTGGCGCATGTGGCTTAGCTCCGGTTTTTACTGTTAATGGAGAAGTGTATGGAAAAGCTACTGTTAAGAAGTTGGATGAGGTGCTAGATAAGTTAATGGAAGAATAGCTAGTTGAAAAATAAAAAGTTAATAGATGTGTCCCAGAATGGACAAAAATGTCCAAACGGAAACGTCCCTAAACGGACAAAAGGAGGAAAATATGAAATCTTTAAAGGAATTACACAAAATAAGAGAAGAAAAAAGAAAAGAATTAGATTTAAGAGTAAATACTAAAGCAGATACTAGAGAAAAACACATTTTAGTCTGCCATGGAACTGGTTGTACATCATCTAAATCACCTGAAATATTAAGAAGGTTTAGAGAAATTTTAGAAGAAAAAGGTATAAATAATGTACGTGTTATACAAACAGGATGTTTTGGTTTATGTGCAAAAGGTCCAATTGTAATTATACGTCCAGAAGATACTTTTTATGCAATGGTTACACCAGAAGATTGTGAAGAGATTATTGATACACATATTGTAAAAGGTGGAAAAGTTGAAAGGCTTTTATGCAGAGATATAGATGGCAAGACGGTTGATAGGTTAGATGATTTGAATTTCTATAAAAAGCAAAAAAGAATTGCTTTGAAGAATTGTGGTGTAATAAATCCTGAAAATATAGATGAATACATAGCCTTTGATGGCTATCTAGCATTAGAAAAAGTGTTAAGTGACATGACACCAGAAGAAGTAATAGAAACAGTAAAAAATTCTGGACTTAGAGGTAGAGGTGGAGCAGGTTTCCCAACAGGTAAGAAGTGGGAACTAACAAGAGCTTCAGAAGGAAAGCAAAAATATGTTGTTTGTAATGCTGATGAAGGTGATCCAGGTGCTTTTATGGATAGAAGTATTCTTGAAGGTGACCCACATAGTGTGTTAGAAGCTATGGCAATTGCAGCTTATGCAATAGGTGCGGACAAAGGATATATTTATGTAAGAGCAGAATATCCAATTGCAGTTCAAAGATTACAAATAGCAATAGACCAAGCAAGAGATTATGGTATTTTAGGTAAAAATATTTTTGGCAAAAACTTTAATTTTGATATAGAAATAAGATTAGGAGCAGGAGCATTTGTATGTGGAGAAGAAACAGCACTACTTGAATCTATTGAAGGAAGAAGAGGTCAACCAAGAGTAAAACCACCATATCCAGCAGTATCAGGTTTATGGGGAAAACCAACATTAATAAATAATGTTGAAACATATGCAAATATAGCACAAATAATATTAAAAGGTGCTGAATGGTATTCATCAATAGGAACTGCAAATTCAAAAGGTACAAAAGTATTTGCATTAGGTGGAAATGTAAATAATATAGGACTTGTAGAAGTACCAATGGGAACAACATTAAGAGAAATTGTATATGACATAGGTGGAGGAATACCAAATGGAAGAGACTTTAAAGCTGCACAAACAGGAGGACCATCAGGAGGATGTATACCAAAAGAACATTTAGATACACCAATAGATTATGAATCCTTAAAAGCAATTGGTTCTATGATGGGTTCAGGTGGACTAATTGTTATGGATGACACTAAATGTATGGTATGTTTAGCTAAGTTCTATTTAGAATTTACAGTAAGTGAGAGTTGTGGTAAGTGTACACCATGTAGAATAGGAACAAAAAGAATGTTAGAAATTCTTGAAAGACTATGTAATGGTGAAGGAGAAGAATTTGACATATATAGATTAGAGAAATTGGCAGCAAATATCCAAAAAGCAAGTTTATGTGGTCTTGGTCAAAGTGCACCAAACCCAGTAGTAAGTACATTAAAATACTTTAGAGAAGAATTTAGACAACATGCTATTCAAAAAGAATGTAAAACATTAGAATGTAAAGCAATGGCAAAAATAACAATTGATCCAGAAAAATGTAAAGGTTGTGGCTTATGTCAAAAACATTGCCCAGTAAATGCTATCGATGGAGCAGGAAGAGATAAAAGAATAATAAATCAAGAAAAATGTATTAAATGTGGTACTTGTATAGCAAGTTGTCCATTCCATGCAATAGGGAACTAGGGGACGGTCCTAAAAATCCCTAAAATCAGGGATTTAGGGACGGACCTTAAAAATAAATAGGAGAGATAGAGTTATGGAAAAGAAAATGATTAATTTAACAATAGATGACCAAAAAATAAAAGTGCCAGAAGGTACAACAATACTAGACGCTGCAAAGCAAGCAGGAATAGACATCCCAACACTATGTTTTTTAAAAGAAATAAACGAAGTTGGAGACTGCAGAATGTGTATAGTAGAAGTTGAAGGAAGAAGAGGATTTGCAACATCATGTATACAAACAGTAGAAGAAGGAATGGTAGTACATACACATACACAAAACGTGCTAGAAGCAAGACATGTTATACTAGACCTAATAATATCAAACCATGCAAAAGACTGTTTAACATGTACACGTTCAGGAAACTGCGAACTTCAAATGTTAGCAACAAAATTCAATGTTTTAAGTGTAGAATTTCCAGGAGAAATGACAAAGCATAAAGTAGATGACTTATCACCATCAATAGTTAGAGATTTTAATAAATGTATATTATGCAGAAGATGTGTTGCTGCTTGTAAAAATGTTCAACATATAGGAGCAATTGATGTAATAAATAGAGGATTTGAATCATGTATATCAACAGTTGGAGATTGTAGTCTAAATAATGTAAATTGTACATTTTGTGGTCAATGTATAGAAGCCTGTCCAACAGGAGCGTTACATGAGAAAGAGTCAATAAATGATGTATGGGCAAAATTAAAAGATCCAGATACATATGTAGTTGTTCAAACAGCACCTGCAGTTCGTGTGGCATTAGGTGAAGAATTCCAAATGCCTATTGGTACAAATGTAGCAGGAAAAATGGTAACAGCATTAAAAAGACTTGGATTTGACAAAGTATTTGATACAAATACAGGTGCGGACTTTACAATTATGGAAGAAGCTAATGAATTTATAAAAAGATTTAAGAAAAATGATAATCTTCCTATGATGACTTCTTGTTGTCCTGCTTGGGTTAAATATATTGAATCATATGAACCGGACTTATTGCCACATTTGTCAAGTTGTAAATCACCACATCAAATGTTTGGAGCATTAATAAAATCATATTATGCTAATAAAATGGGAATAAATCCAGAAAAAATATATACAGTGTCAGTAATGCCATGTATTGCTAAAAAATTTGAACGACAACGTCCAGAAATGCAAAATGACGGACTTTGGGACGTAGATAATGTAATTACTACAAGAGAACTTTCTCGTATGATTAAACAGGCAAATATCGAATTTGCAAAACTAGAAGATAGTGAATTTGATGCACCAATGGGAGAAGCAACAGGAGCAGGAGCAATATTTGGAACAACAGGAGGAGTAATGGAAGCAGCTTTAAGAACTGCACAAGATACTCTAACTGGAAAAAGTTTAGATAAGATAGAATTTGAACAAGTACGTGGTGGAAAAGGTATTAAAAAAGCTACAATAGAAATTGCGGGAAAACCTATAAAAGTAGTTGCTGCGAGTGGATTATCAAATGCAAGAAAAATATTAGATGAAATAAAATCTGGAAAAGCAGATTATCAATTTGTAGAAATTATGGCATGCCCAGGAGGATGTATCATGGGTGGAGGTCAACCAATTAAAAGCTCTAAAACACGTTCAGAGGTAGATGTTAGAAAATTAAGGGCAGATAGTATTTACTCTATTGATGAAAAGAGTACAATTAGAAAATCTCACGAAAATCCAGTATTGAAAAAGATTTATGAAGAATATTTAGAAGAACCTGGAAGTTATAGAGCAGAGAAGTTATTACATACAAATTATAGGAAAAGAGAAAAATATAATTTAGATAGATAAAAAAGTAATAATTTAATAA
>CAWVDV010000016.1:0-10404 GCA_963928115.1 Bacillota bacterium
AATATGATATAAAAAAGATAAGTAAAGAATAAAAATATCTAAGAAGAATAGGAAGTGATTCCATGTCATATATAGAATTCAAAAATGTGTGCAAACAATACACAATGGGAGAAATAACAATAAATGCACTAAACAACACAAACTTTGAAATAGAAAAAGGAGAATTAGTAGTAATAGTTGGACCATCAGGAGCAGGAAAAACAACAGCCTTAAATATCTTAGGAGGAATGGATTCAGCAACATCAGGAAAAGTAATAGTTGATGGTAAAGACGTAACAAGACTAAAAAATAAACAACTAATTCAATATAGAAGAGAAGACATAGGATTTGTATTTCAATTTTATAATCTTGTACAAAACTTAACAGCAAAAGAAAATGTTGAATTAGCAACACAAATTTGTAAAGACTCACTAGATGTAGAAGAGGTATTAGAAAAAGTAGGATTAAAAGACAGAATGAAAAATTTTCCTTCACAACTATCAGGAGGAGAACAACAAAGAGTCGCAATTGCAAGAGCAATAGCAAAAAATCCAAAATTACTATTATGTGATGAACCAACAGGAGCATTAGACTATAAAACAGGAAAACAAATATTAAAACTACTACAAGATACAAGCAAAAAAGAAAATATGACAGTAATAATAATAACACATAATAGTGCGATAGCACCAATGGCACACAAAGTAATACATTTTAAAAACGGAACAGTACAAAAAGTAGAATACAATGAAAAACCATTACCAATAGAAGAAATTGAATGGTAATGTCGCATTGGGGACGTTTCTCTATAAGACAAAATGTCCAATAAGAAACGTCCCTAAAAGGACAAAAAGGAGGTGGCGAAAGTGAAAAAGGCCTTAATTAAAGACAGTATAAAAGAAATAAAAAATACATATAAAAGATTTTTATCTCTTTTATTAATGGCGTTTTTAGGAGTAGGCTTTTTTGCTGGAATAAGGGCTACTTCTCCAGATATGGTCAACACAATAGACACCTATTATAAACAACAAAAGATGTATGATATACAAGTACTATCAACACTTGGATTAACAGAAGATGACATTAATAGTATAAAACAAATTGATGGAGTTGATATTGTAGAGGGAACATATGAAACAGATGGAATAGTCGAATTAGAAAACAAAGAGATTATAACAAAAGTTTTATGTGTAGATGAACTAAATCAGCCATTATTAGTTGAAGGAGAATTGCCACAAAATAGCAATGAATGTGTAGTTGAAGAAAATTTCTTAACGCAAAATAATAAATCAATTGGGGATACAATAACAGTTGAAATAGAAAATACACAAAATGATGAAGGGGAAGAAATTGAATATCTATATAATAAAGAACTAAAAATAGTTGGAACTGTAAAAAGTCCGCTATATATTTCAAATGAAAGAGGAAGCAGTAGTTTAGGAGACGGAAAAATAGATTATTTTATCTACATTTCAAAAGATAATATTCAAGCAAAAGATACATACACAAATATATATGTAACATTAAAAAATGCAGAAAAATATGAAACAGCAAGTTCAAAATATGAAGATTGTGTAGAAGAAGTAAAAAATAAAATTGAAGATATAAAAGAAGAAAGAGAAACAGCAAGACATGATGAATTAGTGCAAAAGGCAACAGATAAATTAAATGATGCAGAAGCAGAATTTAATGAGAAAAAACAAGAAGCAGATGAACAAATAGCAGAAGCACAAAAAAAGATTGATGACGGAAAAGCAGAAATTGAAAGCTCAGAAGCTGAAATAAAAGAAAATGAAGAAAAAGCAGACTCTGAATTTGCAAATGCAGAAAAACAGATTGCTTCTGCAAAACAAGAAATTCAAGCCAATGAAAAAACATTACAAACAAAAGAACAAGAGGCAAATAGCAAAATTTCAGAATTAGAAACACAAAAACAAAGTCTAGCAGGACAAAGAGATTCTCTAAATAGCCAATTAACAACATTACAAAATACATATAATTCAATTGTATCTAGGCTTCAAAATGAAGAATTAGATGACCAAACAAGAAAAGAATTAGAACAACAAAAACAACAATTAGAAAGTCAAATACAAACACTAAATACTACAATTGCATCATTAACTTCAGGAATAACACAAATTGAGCAAGGAATTAATCAAGCAAATACAGAAATTGCACAAGCAAAAAATCAACTACAAACTGCAAAAAATCAGTTGTCATCACAAGAAAGAAAATTAAATCAGCAAAAAAGTAGCACATATGCACAATTAGAAGATGCAAAAGAACAAGTAGAACAAGCAAAAGTAGAATTACAACAAGGAGAACAAGAGCTAGAAACACAAAAACAAGATGTAGAGCAACAGTTACAAGATGCGGAAAAAGAATTAATTGATGCAAGACAAGAAATATCAGAAATAGAAAATCCTGAATGGTACATTTTAGATAGATATGCAAATTCTGGATATGCAAGTTTTACACAAGATAAAGAAAGTGTATACAATATAGGTCAAGTATTCCCAATAGTATTTTTCCTTGTAGCAGTATTAATTTCACTAACATCAATGACAAGAATGGTAGAAGAACAAAGAACACAAATAGGAACTTTAAAAGCGTTAGGATATAACAAAATACAAATTGCAGGAAAATATATGTTATATTCAAGCCTTGCATGTATAATTGGTGGACTATTAGGAATGGCAGTAGGATTTATATTAATTCCATCACTTATATGGCATATGTATGAAGTTATGTATCAGGTGCCAGAATTCATAGTCAGCTTTAACTGGGAATATGGCGGAGCAGGACTAATATTAATTAGTGTATGCATAATAGGAGCAACAGTTTATTCATGTATAAAAGAATTAAGACAACAGCCAGCAACTCTAATGAGACCAAAAGCTCCAAAAATAGGAAAAAGAGTATTACTAGAAAGAGTAAACTTTATATGGAAAAGATTAAGTTTCAGCCAAAAAGTAACCATCAGAAACATATTTAGATACAAAAAGAGATTTATGATGACAATAATAGGAATATTTGGATGTACATCATTAATCTTAGCAGGATTTGGACTAAAAGACTCAATAGGAGTTCTAATGCCAAATCAATATGAAAAAATATTTAAATATGATATGCAAATTAATCTAAAAGAAGGATTAAATGAAACACAAAAAAATGAACTTATAAATGAATTAAACCAAAAAGACGAAATAGAAGAAACAATTGAAACAACAATGCTAACAAGAACAGCTATCAATGGTGAAAATGAAGAAGATGTACAAATAATAGTACCAAAAGACAAAAATGAACTAGAAAAAATGATAAGCTTAATAGATATTGATACTGAAGAAAAAATTGAATTACAAAAAGGTCAAATAGTTATCACAGGTAAATTAGCAGAGTTAATAGGAGCAAAACCAGGAGATACAATCACTTTAAAAAATGGCGAAGATGAAAAACAAATTGTAATTTCAAATATAACAGAAAACTATGTGTATCATTATGCATACATGACAAGCGAAACATATGAAGAACTATATGGAAAGCCATATGAAACAAATGCAATTTTAACAAGAAATGTAGATATGGATGAAGAACAAGAAGAAAATTTAGCAACAGAAATTATGAACCAAAACGAAGTTTCATCAATTACAAGAAATTCAGATGTAGAAGAAGTAATGAATACCACAATGGAATCTCTAAATTATGTTGTAGTAGTATTAATAGTTTCAGCAGGATTACTTGCATTTGCGGTTTTATATAATTTGTCAAATGTAAATATAAGTGAAAGAATTAGAGAACTTGCAACAATAAAGGTATTAGGATTTTATGATAAAGAAGTATATACATATGTAACTAGAGAAACAATTCTATTAACTTTAATCGGAATAGCTTTAGGATTAGTCGGAGGATATTTCTTGAATTACTTTATTATTGGTACTTGCGAAATTGAAATGCTTAGATTTAGTAAAATAATTCATCCAATGAGCTATTTGTATGCTATTTTGATAACAGTAGTTTTTACAGTAATAGTAAACATTTTCACATATTTTTCATTGAAAAAAATAGATATGATAGAAAGTTTAAAAAGCGTAGAATAGGGATTTTTAGGACCGTCCCCCTAATCCCGAAGAAAGGTAGAAAGATGGAAATTGACGAAATAAAAAAAGCAAAAACAAATAGAATAGGAAAAAAGATAGAATATTATGAGCAAATTGATTCAACTCATAAATATGCACAAAGAATTGCTGAAAAAGAAAAAAATAGAGAAAATGACGGAAAAGTAATAATAGCAGAAGTACAGACAGATGGAATAGGGACTAAAGGAAGGCAATGGTATACAGGAGAAGCGCAAAATATTGCTATGACAATAATTTTAAATACTGATAAAAAAGCGAAGGATTTAAAAGATTTGCCAATAGAAATAGCAAAAGCCATTCAAAAATCTATATATGACTTATATGGATACACTTTAGAGATAAAACCACCAAATGACTTAATGTTAAATGGAAAGAAGATATGTGGAATCTTAACTCAAATTAATACTTTAGGAGAAGAAATACAGTATATATTAATTAGTTTTGGATTCAATGTTAATGAAGATGATTTTGTGAATTATGATAGTGAAGAAATGAAATTGAAGGAAATTGCAACTTCTCTAAAACATGAATTTAAAAAAGAATTTAAAAGAGAAGAAATAATAGCCAGAATTTTAGAAAACATAGAAAAAATAGAGCTTTAAATCAATTAAAGTTCTATTTTTTTACATGTAGAATAAAATGTATTACAAATACAAAAAACTATGAAAAGGTTTATAGGTAAATCCTTCATAAAAACCTAAATACATTATACAAGGAAGGATAATATGGAAGTACATCAAGTTACAGAAAACAATTTCTTAGCTAACATATTCAAAGGAATAGGAATAGCCTTTGCAATCACGCTAATATTATTGCTCATATTTTCGGCAGTATTAACATTTTCTAACATAAGCGAAAATGTCATAAGCCCAGTTATAATAACAGCCACTGCAATAAGCATATTAATTGGAAGTTCAATAGGAAACAACAAAATTAAGAAAAACGGACTTCTAAATGGAGCTTTAGTTGGAATCATCTATATGGTCATAATCTACTTAATTTCAAGCCTTTTAAACTGGAGATTTAGTTTGAATTTGCAAAGTATAATTATGATAATAGTAGGTATGATATTTGGAATGCTTGGAGGAATTATAGGAGTAAATAGGTAAAGAGCATCAATTTCCGGCATTCCAATAATCAACTAAATACTGTCTCTGAGAATTTGGAACAATATTTATACGAATTGCAGAAAAAGGTTTATCAAAACGATACATAGTTTCTTGACCGTTATATTTAGCAGGAAGCCAGCCAACACCTTTAATATAAATTTGATAAACAATTGAATATTCAGAGTAATCATCTAGTGATAAAGCAATACCTGAAAGTCCATAAAGGTATTGTTTTGCAATTTCTTCTGGAATCGGATTAGAGCCACCTTTAGCTGCATAATTTACTCCTGTTCCTCCAAATTCAGTAAATATTTTACCTGAAAGATATGCCAAATTTTCTTTATTCACAGTTCTCCAAGAACTTAAAGGATTATAACCATAATTATATCTAAGTTCAGTAAACTTACAAGTACCAGAAGAACCCTCACCATAATAAGTATAAAGGAAAGCTCTACCTTTTAAAGAAGATTGATTAAGACTACCAGAAGTCCTAATAAATAATGCTTCTGTCTTGCAAATACTATCAGAGTTGATGACTTGCTCACCTGCAATACTACCTGAAGTAACCAAATATGTATTATTAGTTCCAGCATCATATGCACCATATTCTAAAATTATATTACTAGCTTTTTTTATCGAAACCAATGGTGAAGCAGGATTTTGAGCAAAATCTTTTATAGGTAGTTCATATTCAATAGGATTAGGAAAAGTGCGAGATAAAATCCTATTATCAGAAGAAATATCCCAACCATTAACAGGCTGAATACTTTCATTTACTTTAATAGTTCCTTTAGAATAATTATCTGATATTAACTCTTCAGAAAAAATAGAAACTGGGGCAGTATTATCAATTAAAATATTAGAGTAAAAGGTCTTTTCTGAATTATTTTGCATAGATGTATCAATAGCTGTCCCTTCTAAAAACGTTATACTTAAATTTCCATCACCAGAAACATTTGTAAAGACAATATCATAGATATGTTTATTTTCAGAAATGCAAGTAATATTTTTAAAAGTAGCAGAAACTAACTTATCATTAACCTTTATCTTAATATGATTAGAATCAAGGTTGATTTCAGAAATATAATCTTCGATTATTTGAATTCGAGTTGTAATTGTATGAGTTTTGTTAGCATATTTGGGATATGGAGTGTTAGTATTACTGAAGCTAAGTAATTTTATTTCTGGCGGTGTATTGTCAAGTTCCAATCTTGCAACTAAAAACGAATTTTCAAATTGATATTTAGCTAATGAAGAAAAAGAAAAGAATGGCAATATTAAGACAATGAAAAAACTAAGAATTATAAAAAGCTTTGTTTTCAATAAGCATACCTCCTTAAATTAATATAATTTTCGGAAGAGATATACAAATTATAATGTAAAATAATGGAAATGTCAACCGGTATTTTTTGTCGAATTTTGCGATGAAAAGTTATAAAATTTTGTAAAAAATAGTTGACATTTCCAAAATATGGAATTATAATCAATTTAACATTTTCATTTTTCTATAATTTTTTTCAAAATTTTTAATCGAAAAACATTTCAAGAAAAATCAAAATAAAAAATAAAAAAGGAGGAATGCTTATTGAAAAAGAAAGCAGTAATAATTAGCGCTATTTTAGTAGCAATTATTTTATCATTTATAGGAGGACAAACCTATTCAAAATATGTAACAGAAGTTAGAGGAGATGGAACAGCACAAATTGCAACGTGGGATTTTAAAGTAAATGGACAAAAAGAAGAGGTACAAACAATATCTTTAGGTTCTACATATGATAGCTCTACATTAGTAAATGGAAAAATAGCACCAGGAACAGAAGGAAACTTTCAAATTATAGTTGATGCAACAGGCTCAGATGTAGGAATTGATTATAAAATAAAATTCTCAGATGAAACTACAAAACCAACTAATTTAAAATTTTATTATCAGGAGGTAGAATATAATTCTATTTTAGAGTTAGGAGATGCTTTATCTGGAACAATAAATGCAGATGATGAAAATAAAGCCAAAACATTTGATATCAAATGGAAATGGAATTATGAAACAGGAAGTAATCCAACAGAAATAGCTTCTAATGACAAAATAGATACACAAAATGCACAAGAAATTACAAACTATGAATTTGATGTCATTGTTTCAGGAACACAAGTTGTACCACAAGCATAGGCTTTGGGAAAATTTGCTGTTAATTTGTAGTATTTTATTAGTTCTCATGATTATTTATATCCAATTTTTTTCAAGTGAAATGAATATAAAACCATTTGGAATCGAGGTTCTAAAAGTTATGTCTGATAGTATGAACCCAGTATTTAAGAAAAACGATATCATCATTATCCAAGAACAAAATGAATATAAAGTCGGAGATATAGTGGCATATATTGCTGATGATGGCAATATAGTAACACATAGAATTATAGAAGAAAATGAAAATGGATTTTATACCAAAGGTGACAACAATAATACTAAAGATGAAGCCCTAATTTATCCTAATAATATTATTGGTAAATTCAAAGTAATTCTTTATTCATCTAGAACAAGTGAAAATACTAGTCAGTAACTTGTCTTAAGCTAAAATATAGAAAATTCTAGGTCAGAAAGGGGAGATGATTTATTAAAAAAACAGGAAAAATGAATGGAGAAAACAAAATTATAAAATTAAATATTAAAAAAGGAAAAATTAAAAAAAGAGAAGTAGTTCTATTATTAATAGTGTTAATGGTAATTTCACTTTTTATATCTGGATATAGTATGGGAAAAAGTATGAGTACAACCCAAATAAATTCAACTACACGGAGTGGCAAAACCTATTTTAGAAGTTGAAAATAATCCAGAAATAACAATAACATCAACAAATAAAGAAAGTACATATGATTTTAAAGTGAAAAATTACAATACTAATGAAGAAATATCACAAGTTGATTTATTATACACAATAGAGATATTAACAAAAACAGATGAAAGCATTACTTTTAAATTATACAAAAACGATGAAGAAGTAAAATTAGAAGATAACAAAAGTGAAGAATTTTTATTATCAAAAGATGAAAAACAGGAAGATAATTACAAACTAAAAATCCTATATGACAAAGGAAAAGCAGAAGGAAGAGATATCTTTCAAGATGTTCAAATAAAAGTCCATACAGAGCAAAGAAAAGTTTAGTTTAAAAGTTAAACAAAGAAACAAAATAGAAAGGAAGACAACTAAATGGAAGCGAAAAATAGAAACAAAAAGAAAAAAATAATAATTGTACTAATAATTCTTCTTATACTATTAATCTGGTTTTTATCTAAAAGCAATTTGAACTTTTTTAATGATGATATAATATTTTTCAAAAATTTTTATTCTTCACAAAGTGAAAATGAAAAAGAGGAAGAAAATCAAAATAGTGAAGCTAACATTTTAAATTCAGATAATATATTTAAAATATCTGCTAGAAACTCTGAAACAAGAGAAACCTCTTTATTTTCAAACATATCAAATGAAACAAATTGGAATCGAATTATATATCCAGGAACAAAAGGAGAATTTTCAATACAGCTATATGGACAAGAAAATTTAAACTATCAAATTATATTCCAAAGCAAAAATCAAAAACCTAAAAATTTAGTGTTTAAGGAAAAAGGAAGAGATAATTATTATGAAACACTAGAAGCTTTAGGCGAGACTTTGACTGGGAATATAGAGAAAGGAGAAATGAAAGAAGTAACCATTGAATGGCAATGGCAATATGAAACAAATGAAAATGGAGATATGCAAGATACAAAAGATGGAAATGAATTAAAAGAATATAGCTTTTTAATAATAGCAAGAGGAGAAGAAAGAATATAAAAATTTATTTTAAAGATAAATATGGACAAACAAAGACATAAATGTAGGCTTTAACTTGACAAAAGCCTACATTTATGCATATAATAAAAAGGGGTATAAAAATGTTATTTTATTATAAAGAATTGTTAGAAAAAGGTTTTAATAGATATCAAATAGAGAAAAAAATAAAAAATAGAGAGATATTTAAAGTATCAAGAGGTATTTATTCGGATGAAGAATATCCAAGTGATTTGAGTATTATAGTGAAAAAATATCCTAGGTCCATATTGACATTAAATAGTGCATTCTTTTACTATGACTTAACAGATAAAATACCAGAATACTACTATTTAGCAACAGAAAAAAAATCTCATGCCATAAATGAAGATACAGTAAAACAAATATTTACAACAAAAAAATTTTTGTATATTGGTTTAACACAAATGAAAATAGAAGATACAGAAGTAAATATATATGATAAAGAGAGAATGTTAATTGAACTAATTAGGTATAAAACAAAATTACCATATGAATTATATAAAGAGGTTATAAATAGTTATAGAAAAATAAAAGAACAAATAGACTTTATAAAAGTATATAAATATGCAAAATCATTTAATAATTCATATATAATCAGAACTATTGAAACGGAGGTTATATAATGAATAGTCTGCAAGAATGTGTGGATGAATATATAAAGGAGGGATATACCAGAAATTATGCGATTTCAAAAGTATGTCAAGATATCATAATAAATAGAATATACAATTCCAAATATCGCAATAACATAACAATAAAAGGCGGAGTTGTAATGTTTCACTTGACACATAATATTCGTAGAGCAACTATAGATATAGATATGGATTTAATAAATATGTCTATTGCAACAGATAATATAGTAAATATCTTTATAGAATTAGGAAAATTGAATAATACTGATGGTTTTAAATTGGAAATAGACAAAAATAAAATTGAAGAATTAACTCATCAAGATTATCACGGAAAAAGATTAACAGTTACAGTCTCAGACAAGTATAATAAAAATTATAGCATAAAATTAGATATTGGAGTACATAAACATGCTGATATTTTACAAGATAAATTGTTACTTGATACAAAAATAATTGATGGAAAGATAAGTTTTTTAGCTAATCCAAAAGAGCAAATTTTTGTTGAAAAGATTATGCCGTTATTAAAATTTGGACCACTTTCTACAAGATATAGAGACATATTTGATTTATATTGGTTAATTACAGAGGAAAATTTAAATAAATCACAAATATTAAATTATATGAAAATTCTAATTTTTGATGCAGATATTAAAATAAGTAATATTAGTGATGTTTCCAATATCATAAACTTGGTTTTAAA
>CAWVDV010000017.1:0-15056 GCA_963928115.1 Bacillota bacterium
GATATTGTAAAAAGTTACATGAAAAATAATGAAAAAGAACATTGAAAACTAAATATTGGTAAAAATCCGATAATCGCCCTTGAAAAATATTTTTAAAATGATGAAGAAATGTTAGCGAAGGCAAGGATACGGGTAAAATTAGTATGATAAATAATCCCTTCAAAAAATCAATTTTATCATTTTAAAAATATTTTTCAAGGGTACGCAAAGCCGATTATCTAATTAGCTCAGGCTTAGAAAACAGGTAAAATTTATTGAATTAAAGCTGGATGTTCTCTGATATAATTCTGGCTCATCTTAATTAATTTCAACCATTTAGCTGGCATATTAGGTAGATTTTGTAACTCTGGAATTTTGACAGGAACTTCATAATCCAAAGCCATATGAGGTCTTAAAAAATTGAAGAAAGCACAAAACAGAGTAACATAAGCAACAGAGCCACCACGAGAACCAAAGCCATGAGAACTTCTGTAATTAGTTTTGAAAGAGCGATTGTGTCTTTCAACAGCTTGTTTGAAGGGGCGAAGTTTTTTAGAAAGTTCATCTTGATTTTTAAGACCAATTACTTGATTAACATCGAAGTTAATACCACGAGTAGAGAACCAATATTGAGCTAATAAGTAAATAGGATTACCATCAGTAGTAAAAGATAAATCTTCAGGAATTTCTTTAAATTTAGATAAGACATAGTCAGTAGCAATAATACAAGATTCAGTATCACGATGAGGAGAAGTATAGTAAGAAAGGATAGTTTTTCTAATAGTATCAATATAGAAAAAAATGTAATTCCATTTACCATTAACTCTAATGTAGGTTTCATCAGCAGCGATATCACTAGAGATTTCGTAAGGATAATTATCTAAGAAAGGCTTAATAACAAAGGAGACCATATTACGGTAGTTAATAACAGTCTGATGAGAAATTTTAAGACCATGAACATCATAAAGAATAGAAGCAGTTTTACGAGCAGAAAGACCATAGTTAATAGAGTAAGTAAGAATAAGACCAAGAGTATGACTAGAAGAGTAAATGCGAGACAGACTAGAAGAAGGAATTTCATAATTAGGAGAGCTAGACAAAGGAACAAAGTCAGTAGTAAATTCTCTAAAAATATAATGAAGTTTAAAGTTTTCTGGCTTAAGTTTAAAAATTTCACGTTCTTTTTTAGAGAGAGAATTAAGATTATCTTTGTAAAAAGAGCAATCTAAGCTAGTGCATTTCCAAATGTAGAAACAAGAGCGTTCTTTCATACGAGAAAGAGCACGACCACAGTGAGGACATTTAAATTGAACTTGCTTAGAGAACCTAGACTTATGATTAAATCTAGATTTACAGACTTTGCATTGGAAACTACCACGACCACCAGTATTATCATAAATATATTCAGCAGGAGCATTACAACAAGGACAACGTAAGTTTTCAGGAACAGAATTTTTAGAGTTTTCATGACGTTTAACAGGCTTAAGGACTTTACCAGTATTTTGAAGATATTCAGATAAGAGTTGTGTATAATCAAACTTCTTAACTTCTTTAATAACAGGCATTTGGTCAATAACAATTCGATGATAAGGAACTTTATCACAAGATTGAGAAGAATCGTATTTAAGAGGTTTAGAAGTAGCAAGAAGAAATAAAATAGAAATAATTTTCTGTTGTACTTGTAAAAGTATCAATAAATTTGATATAATATTATACATAACTTGATATCACTTCCTTTGTAAAATTTTTGTTTAGCAACTAAATTTTATAATAAAAAGGGGGGAATATCAAGTTTTAATAATTTATATAGAAAAAACAAGGGTTGTAGAAGTTTTAACAGAAAAACTTTTTACAAAACCCAAAAACAGTAGGAGGTGCTAAAATGAAAAGAACATATCAACCAAAAAACAGACAAGAAAAGAAAGAACATGGATTTATGAAAAGAATGAAAACTAGAGCAGGTAGAAATGTTTTAAAACAAAGAAGAGCAAAAGGTAGAAAAAAATTATCTGCTTAAAAATTTAAGTTTAAGGGATTATACACAATGAAAAAAACAAAAATGTTAAAAAAAAATTATGAATTTAGAGATGTTTTATCAAGAGGAAAATATTATTCAGGTGACTATATAGAGGTTTTTTTGAAAAAAAACAAATCTGATAAGTATAATTTTCTAGGTATTGCAATTAGTGTGAAAGCAGGAAAAGCAGTAAGAAGAAATCATGTAAAAAGATTGATTAGAGAAAATTATAGATTAGTTGAAAACACCTTGAAAGTAGGGTATAGTATAGTTTTTCTTTGGAAAAAGAAAAAAGATATAAGAGAAGTTGATTTTCAAAAAATAAAAAAAGATTTGAATAATATTTTTGATAAAGCTGATTTATTTGAGGTAAATCAATGAAAAAATTATTAATTTTTTTTATTAATGTATATCAAAAACATGTATCGAGCTATTTATCACATAAAAATGTACATTGTAAATTTTATCCAACATGCTCAGAGTATACCAAACAAGCAATTAGAAAGTATGGGGCTTTAAAAGGTAGCTGGCTAGGGATTTGTAGAATTTGTAGATGTAATCCTTTTTCTCATGGCGGTTTTGATCCGCTAAAATAGAGCTTGGAGGAAATAGAATGTTTAGTTTTTTTGCTAATATTTTTGGTTATTTGCTAGAATTGTTGTATAACATAGTAAATAACTATGGTGTAGCTATTATTTTATTTACAATTTTGATAAAACTAATATTATTACCATTATCAATAAAACAGCAAAGAACAATGAAAAAGACTAATGAAATGCAAGAAAAGATGAAGGTAATACAATTCAAATATAAAAATGATCCTGAAAAATTAAATCAAGAAATAATGAATTTGTATAAAACAGAGAAAATCAGTCCATTTGGTGGGTGCTTAACAGCTATAATTCAGTTAATATTATTATTATCAATTTTCTATCTAGTAAGAAGTCCATTAACTTATATGGAAAAAATGTCAACAGATGATATTAATAAATATGTTTCTCAATTGCAAGAAGATGGAAGAGAAGTAAGCTCAGTTTATCCAGAAATTGATTTGATACGTGAATATAACTGGTTAAAAGAAAAAAATCCAGATGACCAAAATGTTGAAAAAATGAATTTACAAATGAATTTCTTAGGATTAGACTTAAGTAAAGTACCACAACAAAATATGTCTGATTATACTGTTTATATAATCCCAGCATTATATATAATTTCATCATTTATATCAATTAGAATGACCACAGCAATGCAACAAAAACAGATGAATAAAAACAATAAAAAGACTAAATTAATTGATGGAAAAACAGGTGAAGAATTAACTGAAGAAGTTAAAGAGGAAGTAAAGGAAGAAGAAAACGAAATGGATGCAGTAATGCAGACAAACAAAATGATGTCATGGATGATGCCTATAATGTCTATATCTATTGCGTTTGTTGCACCTTTAGGTTTAGCTTTATATTGGTTAATGAATAATATTTTAATGATAATAGAAAGATTAGTTTTAAATAAAGTTGTGAAGACTGAGGAGGAATAGTAATGGAAAAAACTATTATTGCAGAAGGAAAAACAACAAATGAAGCTATTGAAAATGGTTTGAAACAATTAAAAGTTTCTAAGGATAAAGTAGAAGTAAAAGTTTTAGAAAATGAAGATAAAAGAAGTTTTTTTAGTATTTTAGCTCCTAGAGTTGTAAAAGTAGAATTAACATTAAAAGAAGATGTGAAAGGTGCTAAAATTCAAGAAAAAAGAGAAGTTAAATTGACAGAACAAGAACAAGAAAAAGCAAAAGAAAATATAGAAAAATTTTTGAAAGATTTTATAAAAAATTTACCAGAAGATACAAAATATGAGATTAGTACGGAAGAATCTGGGTTGAAAATTTCATTAACAAATGATAATTTAGGTTATTTAATAGGTTATAGGGGAGAGACTTTATATGCTTTACAAAGTATTATGACAGCAATTGCAGGAAAAGGTATTGAACAAAAAGTACGTGTAATACTTGATATAGAAGGGTATAAAGCAAAAAGAGAAAAAACTTTAGAGGATTTAGCTCAAAAAGTTGCTAAAACTGTTATTAGAACTAAAAAGCCAATTAAATTAGAGCCTATGCAAGCATATGAAAGAAAGATAATTCATAGTAAATTACAACAAAATAGTAGGGTGGAGACTACAAGTGTTGGGGAAGAGCCTCATAGAAGAATTATTGTTTCTTTGAAGAAGAATAAGTAATTAAATATGTATAAAATCAGAGGTCAAAGGTCAGATTTTACAGTAAAATGTAGATGTGATTTTTGACCTTTTTTAGTTCATTAAATTAGCAAAATATTATATTAAATAGTTTCTTGTAACTTGTTGTCGCAACAACTTATTATCAAAAGAAAAATGAATTTTCTTTTGATAGAAAGAGAGTTGCTCCAACCGCACTCGCTTTAGCTCGTTTGGGCGCTACGCGTTACTGCGAAATTATTTAATATAATATTTTGCTACAAAGTAATGATAAAAAAGATATAATTTATGCATTTTTTTAAATAAATGCTTTTAAAAAGTTACATAATGTGATAAAATATAACAAATTTTAATTAGGAAAAAAGGTCAAAAAAGGAGGTAAAATTAATGAGTACGATTGCGTCTATCTCTACGGCTCCTCGGAATTGGGGGAATTGGGATAGTTAGAATGAGTGGTAAAAATTGTTTTGATGTTTTACAAAAAATATTTAAACCTAAAAATATTCAAAACATCGATGATATAAAAGGATATACTATAAAATACGGAAATATTGTTGATGGAGAAAATATAATTGATGAAGTTTTAGTATCATATTTTAAAGCTCCAAAGAGCTATACAACTGAAAATATGTGTGAAATTAATTCACATGGAGGAAATATTGTATTAAAGAAAATCTTAGAATTATGCTTGAAAAATGGGGCAGAACTTGCAGAACCAGGGGAATTTACTAAAAGAGCTTTTTTAAATGGTAGAATAGATTTACTTCAAGCTGAGTCGGTAATTGATATTATAAATGCTAAATCTGATAAAGAATTGAAGACTGGTGTTAAGCAATTAGAAGGTTTCCTTTCAAACGAGATTGCCAAAATAAAGCAAGAAATATTAGATGTAATGGTAAATATCGAAGTTGCCATAGATTATCCAGAATATGACGTTGATGAAGTTACAAATAAACAAATTTCCGATATGTTAGATTCAGTTGAAAAGAAGTTAAAAAAATTAGAAAATAGTTTTGATAATGGAAAGATTATAAAAGAGGGAATAAAAACTGCTATTGTAGGAAAACCAAATGCAGGGAAATCATCACTTCTTAATGCCGTTTTAAAAGAGGATAGAGCTATTGTTACTGAAATTGAGGGGACTACAAGGGATACAATTGAGGAGTTTGTGACAATTAATGGAATTCCTTTAAAATTAGTTGATACTGCAGGAATAAGGAAAGCAAAAGATGAAGTTGAAAAAATAGGAATTTCTAAATCTCGTGAAATAGCTAAGGAAGCAGATTTAATTATTGCGATTTTTGATAGTTCAAAGGATTTGACAGATGAGGATATGGAAATTTTGAATTTGATAAAAGGTAAAAAGGTTATAATTTTATTAAATAAAATAGATTTGAATTCAAAAATAGATGAAAATGACTCTAGATTACTAGCTGTTAGCCAGGATATTATAAAGGTTTCAGCTCTTAATAATTTGGGAATTGATAAGTTGTATGAAAAAATTACTAATTTGTTTAATTTGGACCAAATTAATTTAGATAATGAAGTTTTAATTACTAATTTAAGACAAAAGAATTTGATAACAAAAGCAATTGAGCATATTCAAGAGACAAAAAATACTATGTCTAATAATATGCCATTAGATATTGTTGCTATTTCTATCAAGGAAATTTTAGAGGATTTAGGAAGTATTACTGGTGATGAAGTGAGTGAAGATATAATTGATGAAATCTTTTCTAAATTTTGTTTAGGAAAATAGTGACGAGAATCAAAAATAAGACGATTTGATATTTTAAACGACTAATTTTATATTAAAGCAACTAAAATTGATTAGAAACGATTTTGAAAAGTAATTTGTGCATTTTTATTATTTGATTAAAAGAGATGTAATTAAAAATATAATTTTTTTAAAAATCAACTTTAAAAACAAAAAAATATATAAAAAATGAAATAGTTATTTAATAAAAAACGTAAAAAATCAAGTGCGAAAAATGTCGAAAAAACTCGAATAAATCAAGGAAAATGACGGGATGTATCAGATAAGTAAAACATGAAAAAATTAGTAAACGAACAAACTGATTAGTAAAAATTAAATTAAACAGTAAAATAGCTTAGAGCGGCAACGGTTTCAGAGAATAAAAAACAAAACAAAAACGTATGTATACATAAAAATAAGATTAAATTAATTTAAAAGTAAAAATAAACGTATATTTAATAAATCTATTAAAATATGGATTTTTAATAAAAATGAAAATAATAGCTAATAACTTTTGGTTAAATTTTTACTAATGTTGAAATAAAACGTGATTTTCTGTTTCACAAGGAAGGAACATTTCTGTGGAACAATTTAATAAAAACTGTGGGTAAGTTGTGGATAACTTATGTAAGAATTTTGATTTTAACTAATAGAGAAAAGTATAAAAATTTTATCATAAAGGGATAAAGATTTTAAGGAAAAAAGAAAGGAAGAATTTAAATGGAATATTTTGCAGGAGAATATGATATAGCAGTAGTAGGAGCAGGGCATGCAGGATGTGAGGCAGCACTTGCTGCTGCAAGACTAGGAATGAAAACCTTGATATTTTCAATAAGTTTAGAAGCGATTGCTAATATGCCATGTAATCCACATATAGGAGGAAGTTCTAAAGGACATTTAGTTAGAGAAATTGATGCATTAGGTGGAGAAATGGCAAAAAATATAGACAAAACTATGATTCAGATAAAAATGCTTAATACTTCTAAAGGACCAGCTGTGCATTCATTGAGAGCTCAGGCAGATAGGAAGAAATATCAAGCTGAAATGAAACATACTTTAGAAAAACAAGAGAATCTTGAGGTGAAACAGGGAGAAATTGTGGATATTGTAGTTGAAAATGGCAAAGTAACGGCGATTAAAACTGACGTTGGAGCAGTTTATAAAGTAAAGGCTGTTATTTTAGCAACTGGTACATATCTAAAAGGAAAAATCTTTATTGGAGATTATAGCAAAGAAAGTGGACCAGATGGGGTGGCTGCAGCAAATGAGTTATCAGAATGTCTTAAAAAATTAGGAATAGATTTAGTTAGATTTAAAACTGGAACACCTGCCAGAATAAACCGTAGAAGTATTGATTTTAGTAAGATGGAGGTACAAAAGGGAGACCAGGGAATTGAAGCTTTTTCTTTTGAAGATGAACCTAAAGATTTTGAACAGGTAGATTGCTATCTAACTTATACTAATGCAAAAACACATGAGATTATAAGGCAAAACTTGCATCGTTCTCCTTTATATGGTGGAAAAATAGAGGGGACAGGACCTAGATATTGTCCATCTATTGAAGATAAAGTAGTTAGATTTAGTGATAAACCTAGACATCAAGCATTTGTTGAGCCAGTTGGCTTAGATACTGAGGAAATGTATATACAAGGTATGAGTTCTTCGTTGCCTGAAGATGTTCAAATAGCTTTATATCATACTATTCCTGGACTTGAAAAAGCTGAATTTACAAGACCTGCATATGCAATAGAATATGATTGTATAGATCCTTCTAATTTAAAATTATCCTTAGAATATAAGGGAATTGAAGGATTATTTATGGCAGGACAAATAAATGGAACATCTGGATATGAAGAAGCAGCTTGTCAAGGTCTAATTGCAGGAATAAATGCTACTCAAAAAATTAAAGGAAAAGAACCTTTAATATTAGATAGAACACAAGGATATATAGGTGTTTTAATAGATGATATTGTTACAAAAGGTACTAATGAACCATATAGAATGATGACTTCTAGAGCTGAATATAGGCTATTATTAAGGCAAGATAATGCGGATTTAAGATTAACTGAGCTAGGCCATGATGTAGGTCTTATTTCAGATGAAAGATATGAAAGATTTAAGAAAAAAAGAGAAAATATAGAAAAAGAAATAGCAAGATTAAGAAAATTAGTTGTAAAGCCTGAAAAAAGAGTAAATGACTTGCTTATAAAGTATGGGACATCTGAATTAACAACAGGAACTAAAATGTCTGAACTATTAAAAAGAACAGAGTTAGACTATGAAAAATTGGCTGAAATAGATGATGAAAGACCAGAATTATCAAGACAAGAGAAGGAAGAAGTAGAAATTCAAATAAAATATGAAGGATATATTAAAATGCAAGAGGCACAAGTTGAAAAATTTAAAAAACTAGAGAGCAAAATCTTGCCAGATGACATTGATTACGAAAAATTAAATGGAATAAGTTTAGAAGGAAGGCAAAAACTAAATAAATTTAGACCACGTTCAATAGGTCAAGCATCAAGAATATCAGGTGTTTCGCCTGCCGATATTTCGGTTTTGTTGGTTTATTTACAACAAATGAAAGGCTGATTGAAAAATAATTACAATTTTCCAATCAGATTAGTCTTTTTAGGAAAGAGATGTGATTAATTATGGAATTTAGTGAGTTTAAAGAAAAAATGATAATAAATGTTGATAAATTGTGGATAAACCTATCTGAAATTCAACTAAAACAGTTTTATAATTATATGAATTTGTTAATAGAGTGGAATAAAAAAATAAATTTAACTGCTATTACTGAACCAGATGAAATAATATTAAAGCATTTTGTTGATTCTTTAACAATTTCTAAATATATTTCTGACGGAACTAAGGTGGTAGATGTAGGGACTGGTGCTGGATTTCCAGGGATTCCATTAAAGATTGTTAGACAAGATGTAGATATTACTTTATTAGATTCATTACAAAAAAGAATTAATTTCTTGGATGAGGTTATAAATGAACTAAATTTAGAAAAAATTACAACAGTTCATTCAAGAGTTGAAGATTTTGGGAAGAATAAAAAGTATAGAGAAGAATTTGATATAGCTACATCTAGAGCAGTTGCTAATTTAGCTACCTTATCAGAGTATTTATTACCGCTTGTAAAGGTTGGTGGAAAAGTAATTAGTATGAAAGGTTCTTTAATCCAAGAAGAACTTGAAAATTCTAAAAATGCAATCAAAATTTTAGGCGGACAAATTGAGAAAGTAGATGAATTTGATTTACCAAATTCTGATATTAGTAGAAATATTGTTTTAATTGATAAAATTAAAAATACACCTAATAGATATCCAAGAAAAGCGGGAGAACCTTCTAAAAAGCCATTATAGAGTTGTACATCAACTATTTACTATTTTTTATTGATATTTTAAGCAAAAAAGTCAGTAAAATTTTTGGAAAAATTCACAAAAATTTCTAAAAATTTATTGACTTTTTTTATATATTTTTATATTATAGTAGTGTAGAAAACATAAAACTTACTGATAAAGTTTTACTTGAACTACAAAAGCAAAATTAACTAAAAATGGAGGCAATAAAATTGAGTAAAGTAATATCATTAGCAAATCAAAAAGGCGGAGTTGGAAAAACTACTACAACAGTTAATCTAGGTACAATTTTAGCCAAAAAAGGGAAGAAGGTACTATTAATAGATGCTGACCCTCAAGGTAATGCTACAAGTGGTTTAGGGGTAGAGAAAGATGTAGAGCTATCATTGTATGATGTATTGGTAGGTGAAACTGAAATTGAAGAAACAATACAAAAAACAATGATTAAGAATTTAAAAGTGTGTCCATCAAATATAAATTTGGCGGGAGCTGAAGTTGAGTTAGTATCAATGATGTCTAGAGAACAAAGATTAAAAGAAAAGTTAGAAGTAATTAAAGATAAATTTGATTATGTGTTAATTGATTGTCCTCCATCATTGGGATTAATAACTTTAAATTCTTTTACTGCGTCAGATAGTGTTTTAATACCAGTACAATGTGAATATTATGCGTTAGAAGGATTAGGACAACTTTTGAATACTATTAATTTAGTAAAGAAGCACTTAAATAAGGAAATTGAAATTGAGGGTGCTTTATTAACAATGTATGATATAAGAACAAATTTATCAAATCAGGTGGTAAAAGAAGTTAAAAAGTACTTTGGAGACAAAGTTTACAAAACGGTCATACCTAGAAATGTTAGATTGAGTGAAGCTCCAAGTTATGGTATGCCAATAACTGAATATGACCCACGTTCTAAAGGTGCGAAAAGTTACATGAAATTTGCAAAAGAGTTTTTGAAAATAAATGAAGAAGAGAAAAAAGCAAAACATATGGCATAAATATAAAAATAAATGAAATATTAAATTCTTAAAATGAGAGGATAGTGATTGAAATGCCTAAGATGACAGGTTTAGGAAAAGGATTAGATGCATTATTTGGTCCTGTACCAGAAGAAGAACAAGTAAAAGAAAATGATACTTTAAAAAATTTGAAAATAACAGAAGTTGAGCCAAATAGAGACCAACCAAGAAAAAGGTTTGACCAAGAGGCTTTGGAGGAATTAGCTCAGTCTATTAAAGAATATGGGTTGATTCAACCAATTGTAGTAAGTAAAAAAGATGGTTATTATAGTATTGTAGCTGGTGAAAGAAGATGGAGAGCGTCTAAAATAGCAGGGTTAACTGAAATACCAGCAATAATACGTGAGGATGATGAAAGAGTAAATACTGAAATTTCTTTGATAGAAAATATGCAAAGAGAGGACTTAAATCCTTATGAAAAAGCATTAGGAATACGTACTCTTATTGATAATTATGGTCTTTCTCAAGAAATTGTTGCAAAAAAATTAGGAAAAAGTAGAAGTACAATAGCTAACTGGGTTAGAGTTTTAAACTTAGAGCCACGAGTATTAGAAATGGTTAAAGAAGGAAAGATATCAGAAGGGTATTGTAAAGCTCTTTTGATGTTACCACCAGAAAAGCAATATGAAACAGCTATACAAATGTTGGAAAGAGGAGCAACTGTAAGACAAGTTGAGAAAAAGTCTAAAGTAAAGGAAACTAAAGAAGAGCAAAAGAGAAATCATATATTATATAAGAACATTGAAAATACTTTTCAATCTTTCTTTGGTTCAAAAGTTAGACTAGATGCAGGAAGAAGAAGAGGAAAGATAATAATTGAATATACTTCAAATGAAGATTTAGAGAGAATTTTAGATTTAGTTAATAATAAATAAGAAAGAGAGACGTGATTACATGGATATGATTATGGATATAATAAAAGGGGATTTCTTTTTGTTAGGATGGGTTATAATTACAATAATTTTAGTATTATTAGTTATAACAATGATGGCAAAATTGTCTAGTTTAAATAAAAGATATAAAAAATTTCTAGAAAAATTAGGAAATGGGAATAATATAGAAGAAGATTTGGAAACATATATGTATAGAGTTGAAAAGGTTGAAAAACAGAATGCAGAAATTGCAAATTATGTGAAAACTTTGGATGAGGATTTAACAAGATGTATTCAAAAAGTGGGAATTGTAAGATATAATGCTTTTAAAGATACAGGAAGTGATTTAAGTTTTACACTTGCTTTATTAGATGAACACAATGATGGTGTTGTTTTAAATGGTATTTATTCAAGAGAGATGTCTAATATTTATGCAAAACCTGTTAAAAATGGAGAATCTAGTTATACTATGTCTGAAGAAGAAAAAATGGCTGTACAAAAGGCTATAAATTCTGAAGGAAATATAAGAATAGATAGAAAATAAAAATATAAGTAGAAAGTTATAAAAAAACTATAAATTGCTATTGACAAGTGTCCAGAAAAATGCTAATATATATATTGTCGCTGGACATTTTTCTTAAAATTTGGAGAGGTGGTCGAGTTGGTTTATGGCACCAGTCTTGAAAATTGGCGTGCGTTAATAGCGTACCGTGGGTTCGAATCCCACCCTCTCCGCCAAAATAAAGTTAGATACTTCTTTTCGTTTCCTGAATATCTAACTTTTATTTATAAGATGGAGATGTACCCAAGTGGTGAAGGGGACTGTTTGCTAAACAGTTAGGTCGCTAACCGCGGCGCGGAGGTTCGAACCCTCTCATCTCCGCCAAAGTAAATAAAATTTAGAAATTTAAATAATATGCTTAGAATAAAAAGCAAATAAAAGAAAAGAAGTAGATAATTATATCTACTTCTTTTGCTATTTTTAAATGGTAATAAGAAAATAGGAGATGTGTTTGATGCCAACAGAATTCAAGAAGTATTTTTGGGATACTCAATTTGAAAAGCTAGATTTAAGAAAAAATAAAAGATATATAATTTCAAGATTATATTGCTACGGAGATTTAAATGCAATAAAATGGGTAAAAGAGGCATATAGTAAAGAAGATATAAGAGAAGTGGCGATAAAAAGTAGGGATTTAAAGCCATTAGTAGCAAATTATTTAAGACAACAGTTTAATCTAAAAAAGGAAGAAATGGCATATTATAAAGTAATACAAGGTATGAACTATGAATATTGGAGAGTGAATAATTAATGTATTGGAATATATTTGATAAAGATAGATATGAATTATTAAAAAAAATATCGGAAGTAGTGAGTATAGATGATTATTAAATGATAGGAGGGACAGCATTATTTTTGCAATTAGGATTAAGAGAGTCTTATGATTTTGATTTTTGTGTAAAAAGCCAATTTAATAATGAAATATTGTTAAATGAATTAAGAAATATTGGAAATGTAGAAGTTATACAAAATCAAAAGGGAACATTTGATGCGATTTTAAATGGGGTGCAAGTAAGCTTTTTCTATATACTTTTGTTTAATATAATTGGGAAGATATAAAGAAATTTTTTATTAAATTGCAAAAAGAAATTGAAAATAAGCTAGAAAATTACGGAGTATAGCAGTGCTAATCTACATAATTTGAAAAATATATTAAGAAGTAGTATAATTAAAGTATAAAAAATCAGAAAGGAACTCTCTAGATGTATAGTGAGTAAGGTGACAATCATGATGTTCTTACTAAATGCAATTGTTTGGCTTATTGGATTTCTTTGTTTTGCAGTTTGTATAGGCTTACTTGTATTGCAGAAGAAAAAACGGTCAGATGATTGGAAACTAATTATAGGTACTGGATTTGCTGGATTTATTTGGTTGATGTATGTATTAAGTCAAATATTTGGCTAATTCCAGAAGATTACATCGATAGTTCTTATCGGTGTTTTCTTTTTGACTAAGAATAGTTTTATTCAATTGTTATTTGTTAAAGATAGATGCTATATAGAAAAATGTTACGTTTTTGTTTCATTTGTATTAAAAATAAAATACAAGTTGAAAAAAAGGGAAAAATAGGGTATAATTAAGTAAATGTGAGAATTTTGTAAAGGGGTGAGAATATGTATAAGAAGTTTATATCGATTATGGTTATGATGATAGCAATAATAATGTTATTGTGCAATGTTGTTATGGCAGCAAAAACATGGAATGAATATGCTGTATCTGAATATGAAAATGCTTCGGATATGAATACAGCAGAAACCTTATATAATGCGTTAATGCGGAAATGATCCTAGTACTGAAGCAGAATTGGAAGAATGGACAAAACGTAAAAATGCATTAATTGGAAATTCTTATTTTATGATGTTACCAAATGGAGCAGAGTATCAAAATGATTTATCAGATAGGCAAGAGGAACTTAAGGATTCTGTTCAAAATAAGCAGGATGGGGGTTCAAGTAGTAGTAGTGAGGACAGATTTCAAGGAATATATTCTAATTGGCAGAGCGTTCCATTAGATGAGTATAATGTGACAACAGCTGAAGATGCAGGTATATTATATGAGTTTTTACGTGATGATCAAATTGGAATTGAAAATATGAATAAATCTTTTTTACAACAATATATAAATAAGATTAGAACTTTACTTGATTCAGAGGGATTTCGCAGGTATGAACAAAATCATGCAAATGCACGTCAAACGCTGATGAATAAATTTGGAGATATAAGTCAAAGTGAAAGAGCTATGGAATTATTAGAAGGAACAGAAGAGGGAGATTTTATTAGAGATTCTTTACCAGCTGATGTGGCAAATGGTGGACATGCAGATACAATCTATACTTCTCAACCACACAAAAATGATACTGGAAATGCAGGAGATAGTTTAGATGATGTAATGAATGATGCTGATGAATTTGTAGGATTAGGAGAAGTTCAGTATGGAGGAGATTTAGCAACATTTTCAAATACAATATATAATATATTACTTTCAATAGGAGTAATAGTAGCAGTAATTGTAGGAGCAATTATAGGTGTAAAATTAATGGCATCAAATATAGACACAAAAGTAGAGGCAAAGAAATTGTTAATACCATATGTAGTAGGATGTGTAGTTGTATTTGGTGGATTTGCAATATGGAAAATAGTAGTTAGTATACTACAAGGAATGTAGGTGATTATATGAAAAGAAAAATAGCAATATTTTTAGTAACTATATTATGCTTAGCAATAATTATTCCAACAATGAGTTATGCAACAGATAGTGGATTGGGCGATTTGAATCAATATGGAGGTGGCTCAGGAGGTAGCTCAGTAGAACTAGAAAAAAAGGCAGAAACAGTATTAGGAATAATTCAAGTTATTGGAGTAGTTATATCAGTAGTAATGCTTATTGTAATAGGAATTAAATACATGGTAGGAAGTATAGAAGAAAGAGCTGAATATAAGCAAACTTTAAAGCCATATTTAATAGGAGCTTTCCTAGTATTTTCAGGGACTACAATACCACAATTGATATATCAAATAGCAAAAAATATATAAAAAATATAGAATATACTTGAAAAGTTGCAAAAAATAAAATAAAATGTTATAATAAAAAAGATGGAGTAGTTTTTAAGATTCTCAAAAATAATGAGATTTTAAATATAAATTCTTTAATAAAAGGAGGAAAATAAGATGAACAAAAATGTATTAAGAATAGTTACAGCATTATTAATAATAATGACAGTAGTATCTATATCAATTAGTTCACTTGCA
>CAWVDV010000018.1:0-5144 GCA_963928115.1 Bacillota bacterium
TAAAAAAGTAATAAAAAAATAATTAAGAAAATAATAAAAAATAATATTAAATAACTTATAAAATGAAATAAATAGAAAAAAATTAAATAAAATAGTAAAAAATAGAAATAAAAAGAAAATATACTGAAAATGAGTCAGGAGAATGAATAAAAAATGAAATTAAATGAAAATGAAAGAATTGATGATTTGGGTTGTAATAATTTAAAAATAATACAAAATAAAAATTGGTTTTGTTTTGGAATAGATAGTGTATTATTAGTGAATTTTGCAAAGAACATGAAAGAAAATTCAATAGTATTGGATTTAGGTACAGGTACAGGAATTATGCCAATTTTATTATCTGGAAAAATAAATATGAAAAAAGCAATAGGTATTGAAATACAAGAAAATGTTGCTGAAATGGCAAAAAGAAGTGTAGAATTAAATAATTTGCAAGATAAAATAGAAATTATATGTAATAATATTTTAAATTTAAATAATGCTTTTTTTAATGAAAAAGGTTTAGAAAATAAATTTGATGTTATTATAACAAATCCACCTTATAAGAAAAAAGGGGAAGGTGTTATAAATGAAAGAGAAGAAAAACTAATATCAAGACATGAAATTACAGCTGATTTAGAAGATTTTATCAAAGTATCAAGTAATTTGTTAAAAGACAAAGGTGAATTCTACATAGTCCATAGACCAGAGAGATTAGTAGATATTTTTGATTTAATGAGAAAATATAAAATAGAACCTAAATTGATGCGAATGGTGTATTCTACTTATAATAAACCACCAAAATTAGTTTTAATTAAGGGAATTAGAAATGCAAAACCATTTTTGAATATTGAAAATAATTTATACATATATGATGAAAAAGGAAACTATACAGAAGAGATTAGGAATATTTACAGTAATTAATTCTTAAAAATAATTATTTTAATGTAAAATTAAATAAAGAAAAAAATGAATTCTAATATATAAAGTGAGAAATAAAAAGATAAAAAAAGATAAAAAAACATATTATAAGAAAAACGTACGAAAATGTCATATAATAAACTGTAAAAAATCGAGAAAATTTATAAAAAATAAAAATGATATTTAAAATAAAAGATGGAGGCTTTAAAATGGGAAAATTATATATAGTAGCAACACCTATTGGTAATTTAGGAGATATTACATTAAGGGCAATTGAAGTATTAAAAAATGTTGATTTAATAGCTGCTGAAGATACAAGACATACTTTAAAGTTATTAAATCATCTAGAAATTTCAAAGCCATTGATAAGTTATCATAGGCATAATGAAGATGTAAAATCAAAAGTATTAATTGAAAAATTAGAAGCTGGACAAAATATTGCATTAGTTTCTGATGCAGGAACACCAGGAATCTGTGATCCAGGACATGAAATTATAAAAGAATGTATAGAAAAAAATATTGAAATTATACCTATACCAGGGGCATGTGCGATGATTAATGCATTAATTTGTTCAGGATTAGATACAAGTGAATTTACTTTTTTAGGATTTTTGCCTTTAAATAAAAAATCTAGAAAAGAAAAATTAGAAGAAATACAAAATGCAAAAAATACAATTATTCTTTATGAAGCACCACATAAATTAAAGACAACTTTGCAAGATTTAAAGGAAATTGTTGGAGATAGAAAAATAGTTTTAGCAAGAGAAATAACTAAAATTCACGAAGAATTTTTAAGAGGAAAAATAGATGATATTATTAATATTGCTGAAAATATAAAAGGTGAAATTGTAATTATGATTGAAAAAAATGAGTGCATTAAAAAAGATAATGAAGATTTTACCAATATTAGTTTAGAAGAGCATTATAAAATGTATGAAAGTCAGGGGTTTGATAAAAAAGAAATAATTAAAAAAATTGCTAAAGATAGAAATGTTAGCAAAAATGAGATATATCAAAAATTTATTTAAAATTTTCCTTTATATTAGAAAAGGGCTATATGCCCTTATTCTTTTACTTCATTTTCTTGATTTTCTTCTAGTTGTCCAATTTTTTTAGAACAATTTTTACAAATTAATTTATCATGATATTTTAATAAATTTTTTGTATTACCGCAGAAAATGCAGTTTGGTTCAAACTTTTTTAAGATGATAGATGATCCCTCAACATATATTTCAATAGGGTCTTTTTCAACTATATTAAATTGATTTCTTATTTCTATAGGTATAACAACACGTCCTAGTTCATCTACTCTTCTTATAATTCCAGTTGACTTCATAAACGTATCCTCCTTAAAAGTTATAGTCTACAATCCTATGCAATATAAATATATCATAAATAATGCACCAGGTCAATTATATTGTAATAAAAAGTCTAGTTTTGCATAAAATTATTTAGGTGATAACCATGTTAAATATAGTGTGGCCAATTTTTATAATATTATCATTTTCTTATGCAATTTTTTTTGGAGATATAAATTTATTAAATTCAGAAATATTTAAAAGCACGGAAGATGCAATAAATCTTTCAATAAATTTATTAGGAACAATTTGTCTTTGGAATGGGATTATGCAAGTTGCAAGTAAAACTTCGGTAATAGATAAACTAACTGGATTTTTAAAGCCAATTATAGGATATTTATTTCCTGAATTAAGAACGAAACCTAAAATTCAAAAAGAGATTTCTATGAATATGATTGCAAATATTTTAGGTTTAGGAAATGCTGCAACTCCATTAGGATTAAAAGCAATGAAATCAATGCAAGAAGAAAATCCTCAAAAAGATAGATTAACAGATTCTATGGCAATGTTTATTGTTATAAATACAGCTTCCATTCAAATTATTCCAACTACGGTTATAGCAATTAGAAATTCACTAGGTTCTGAAAATCCAACAGCAATTGTTTTTCCAGTTTGGATTGCTACTATTTGTGCAGCAATTTGTGGGATTATTGCAGTTAAAATATTGATTAAAATAACTCAAAAAGAAAAGCATTAATTAATAAACTCTTGAATTAAAAGAAGTTGTACCTATAGAAAGGGATGTGCTAATAATGAAGTTGGTAAATTTTATTTCTAATTTGGCTATGCCATTGATTATTTTAATTATTGTAATATATGGTTTAAAAGAAAAGAAAAATGTTTTTGATGATTTTTTAGATGGTGCAAAAGAAGGATTAGGAATTGTTATTAATATTTTACCTACTTTAATTGGTTTGTTTGTTGCTATTGGAGCTTTAAGAAGTTCTGGAATTTTAGACCTTATAATAAATATTGTAAATCCTTTGTTATCAATAGTAAAATTTCCTACCGAACTTATGCCTCTTGCAATATTGAGACCAATATCTGGTAGCAGTTCGATTGCTATTGCAACAGATATTATGAGAAATTATGGGACAGATACACCGCTAGGAATGATGGCTTCTGTTATTATGGGTTCAACAGAAACTACTTTATATACTATTGCAGTTTATACAAGTTGTGTTAAGATTAAAAAAACAAGATATATTTTACTTGCGGCATTAACAGCAGATATTGTTGGTATTATTGTGAGTATAATAGTTTGCCAATTTTTCATGTAAACTATTGACAAATATTTCCATTTGATGTATAATTATCAAAATTCGATTCAAAAGGACAAGTTATGATTAATAAAGTTTTGTTATTTATATTCTTATTTTTTACAATCAGGAAAATTATAATTCGTATTTTATCAAAAAAATTATTGAAAGAAATAGAGAATATTTAAAATTAATAGAAAATATTTTTTTGAATGTAAATTTAATACTAATTGATAAAAAATGAGATTAAAGATAGTTTTTAATTTTGTAGAGAAAATCCCCCATTTTTAAATATGCACAAAAGCTCTTTAGTTTGGCCCCTACAATTTGTTTATATTTAATTTTCTCTACAAAATTATATATATATATGTATATGCTTAAATTTTTTGAATACAAAAATTATCTATGATATGTTTCATTGTTAGAAATTTTAAAGCCTCTAAAAATTTGCTCTAATAAGAAAACTCTTATTAATTGATGGGGAAATGTCATCTTAGAAAAGCATAATTTTTCTTGGCAATAATTTAAAAGCTCATTTGTTAATCCAAGTGAACCACCAATAATAAATGTGATATTACTATTTGTCATAGAAAGATTTTCTATTTTTTCTGAAAATTGTTCAGAGGTTAATTGCTTGCCACTTAAGTCAAGAGCGATATTATAAGAAGATTTTTTTAAATGTTTAATTATATTAGAACATTCATTTTGTTTTATTTCATTAGCTAAACTAGTATTTAATTTATCTGGTATTTTCTCATCTGGAAGTTCTAAAATTTCAAGTTTGCAAAATCTTGAAAGTCTCTTACTATATTCGTTTACTGCACTTCTTAAATAATCTTCTTTAATTTTTCCAATACAAATTATTTGAATATTTAACATTATAATCTCCTGTTTTAAATTGTAATAATTTTACTATGATTATCTCTACTTGCAACACTAAGTGAAATACAATCTTCATTATAATTATTAGAAATCAATTCATCTACAACAGTTTTATAAGCAAGTTCTGGAAAATTACTCTGTTTGCTTAAGTGACCTAACATAGCATTCTTTAGGCCAGATTTTAATAAATGTGAAATTGTTTTTCCAGCCATTTCATTTGGTAAATGACCTGTTGGGCCTGCAATCCTTGATTTTAATGTAAAAGGATAAGGAGAGCAACGCAATACCTCTGGGTCATAATTTGCTTCTAGCATTATGAATAAGCTTTCCTCTAAACTTTTTAAAATAGGATTTGTCATATGCCCGATATCTGTTGCAATACTTATTTTTTTATTATTTTTCCATATGTTGAAACCACATGGGTTTGCAGCATCATGAGGAATTGAAAATGGTTTGATTTCTAAATCCCCAATGTCAAATTTATCTGATATTTTAAAAGTTTTAATATTGTTTTCTGAAATTTTATCTTTTTGTTTTGGCATTGCATCTAAAGTTTCTTGATTTACGAAAACAGGTAAGTCAAATTTTTTAGATAGTGTTCCAAGACCTTGTACATGGTCTATATGTTCATGTGTTACTAAAATTCCATCAAGTGTGGATGGGTCAATGTTAATGTCATTTAAAGCAGTTTCAATTTTTTTGCTACTAACACCTGCATCAATTAGTAATTTTGTATTTTGAGTTT
>CAWVDV010000019.1:0-2671 GCA_963928115.1 Bacillota bacterium
AAATGGAACGGCCATCAATGGAGTAATGATAGAAAAACCACATAGATTCATCACAGCAGCAACAATCGCAACTCAAATTATCTTAGCAGTTACTTCATCAAGTTATGGAGGAGCAACAGTTTCATTATCACATTTAGCACCATTTGTAAGATTAAGTTATGAAAAATACTATAAGAAATATCAAAAAAGAAACTTGAGTAAAGAAGATTGTGAAAAATTCGCAAGAGAAGATACTAGAAAAGAAGTTGAAGATGGAGTACAAACCTTTAATTATCAAGTAAATTCAATGACAAATACAAATGGACAAGCACCATTCCTATCAGTAAATATGTATCTAGGAGAAACAGAAGAATATAAAGAAGAACTAGCAATGATAATTGAAGAGTTTTTAAAACAAAGAATATTAGGATTTAAAAATGAAAAAGGTGTATATATAACACCAGCATTCCCAAAACTTCTATATGTTCTTGAAGAAGATAATATACATGAAGACAGTAAATATTGGTATTTGACAAAACTTGCTGCTGAATGTACAGCAAAAAGAATGGTTCCAGACTATATCTCAGAAAAGGTAATGAAAGAATTAAAGAAAAATGAACTAGGAGATGGAGAATGTTATCCATGTATGGGATGTAGGTCATTCCTTACTCCAGATAGAACAATGAGCTTAGGAAATATCGCAAAAGCTAAAAACTATGTTGAAGGCAAAGGAAAATATTATGGAAGATTTAACCAAGGAGTTGTTACAATAAACTTACCAGATGTTGCACTTTCTGCTGATGGCGATATGGATGAATTCTGGAAAATATTTGATGAAAGATTAGAGTTATGCCACAAAGCTCTACAAATAAGACATAAAAGATTAAGTACAGTAACAAGTGATGTAGCACCTATATTATGGCAAAATGGAGCTTTAGCAAGATTAGAAAAAGGTGAGTCAATTCATGAATTACTACATCATGGATATTCAACAATTTCTTTAGGATATGCAGGATTATATGAATGTGTAAAAGTTATGACAGGACATTCTCATACAGATAATGGAGAAGGAAAAGAATTTGGACTAAAAGTTATGCAACATTTAAATGACATGACTAATAAATGGAAAAAAGAAGAAGATATTGATTATTCTGTTTATGGTTCACCAATAGAATCTACAACATATAAATTTGCTAAATGCCTAAAAGAAAGATTTGGAACTGTTAAAGGAATAACAGATAGAGGATATGTAACAAATTCATACCATGTACCAGTATTTGAAGAAATAGATGCATTTTCTAAATTGAAATTAGAAAGTGAATTTCAAAAATTAAGTCCAGGTGGAGCTATCTCATATATTGAAACACCAAACTTACAAAATAATTTAGATGCAATAATAGAAGTTATCAAATTTATCTATGACAATATTATGTATGCAGAGCTTAATACTAAATCAGATTATTGTCAAAAATGTGGTTACACAGGAGAAATATTAATTGATGACAATTTAGAATGGTATTGTCCAAATTGTGGTAATAGAGACCATAACACTTTAAATGTTGCAAGACGTACTTGTGGATATATTGGAACTAATTTCTGGAATAAAGGTAGAACTCAAGAAATAAAAGAGAGAGTTTTACATATAGATAATAAGGAGGCATAATTATGAGATACAATCTAATTAGAAAAATGGATATTTCAAATGGACCAGGAGTAAGAGTATCTATATTTATGCAAGGATGTCAATTTCATTGTAAAAATTGTTTTAATCCTGAAACTTGGGACTTTGAAGGTGGTAAAGAATTTACTGATGATACGGTTAATAAAGTATTAGATTTATGTGATAGAGATGAAATAAAAGGGTTATCTATATTAGGTGGTGAGCCTATGAATCCGTTAAACATAGAAGGTACTACAAAACTTGCAAAAGCTTTTAAAGAAAAATATCCAAATAAAAATCTATGGGTATGGTCAGGATATAATTTTGAAAAAGATTTAAAAGATAAAGAAGTTTTAAACTATGTTGATGTATTAGTAGATGGAACATATCATGATGAATTACATTCTCCTATTTTAAAATGGAAAGGTTCATCAAATCAAAGAGTTATAGATATTCCAAAGTCATTAAAAGAACATGAAACTGTTATATTAGAATAAATCTTAATTTATAAAAGATAACATTTTGACGAGCAAGTAGTTAGTTGATAATTACTTGCTTTTGTGTTAGAGTATATAAGGAACTATATGTTTAGTTTCAGTAGCGGCAATATTATTTATTATAATAAAAAATAAAAAAATAGGTATTGCAATTTGGATTAACTTAATAGTTGTCGCGGTATTAAATATTATACTAAAAGGTATTTTACAAAGACCTAGACCAACTGAATATAGGATTATAAATGAAAGTGGATATAGTTTTCCATCAGGACATTCAATGGTAAGCATGGCTTTTTATGGATTCATAATATATTTAGCTTTTAGGTATATAAAAAATTTCATATTTGATTATTTACATTGCAATAATAAATAAGGTTTTATTGAAGAATAATAAAAATTTATAAAAAAATGAATTTTAGGGAGAAAGAACATGGTAGAAATCAGACAAGAAAATCAAAATGATTATGAAAAAATATATAATGTTGTAAAAACAGCATTTGAAACAGCAGAACATAGTGACGGAAATGAACAGGAT
>CAWVDV010000020.1:0-31925 GCA_963928115.1 Bacillota bacterium
CTTTTTTGTGATTCCAGATATTAAAAGCTCACATCTTATATCTAACTCTTCTAATAAATTTTTAAAATTCTCAAAGTGTTGTGTTGCTAAAATTGCAGTTGGAGCCATTATTGCAGCTTGATATCCTGATTTCACTGTTTTATACGCTGCACACATTGCGACAACTGTCTTTCCGTGAACCTACATCTCCTTGCAATAATCTATTCATTGATTTTTCAGATTCCATGTTATTATCTATTTCTTCTAATACTCTATGCTGTGCTTTTGTTAATTGGAATGGTAGTTTATTTATAACATCTGACATTTTTGCATTTTTATCAAATTTGATTCCTTTTTCTTCAGTATTATAGCTATTTTTAAGTTCTAATAAAGCAAGTTGAGTTGAAAGTAATTCTTCAAATACTAATCTATATCTTGCTTTTTCAAATTCCTTAAAATCTTTTGGAAAATGTATTTGATTTATCGCTTCATTTATTTCATCTAACTTATATTCTTTAATTAAATAATCTGGTAATGTTTCATTTAAATTTCCATCAACTTCTTTTAGTCCAGCCTCTATAATTTTTCGTAAAACATTTTGTGATAGTTGATATGTTAATGGATAAATTGGAATTATTTTTCCTGTATTATTACTTTTTCCATCCTCATCAAAAACTGGTGATGTCATATTAATCCTTCCAAAAGCATTTGATATTTTTCCGTAAAATTGATATTTTTCCCCTGGCTTGAATATGTTTTTCAAATAGCTTTGGTTAAACCATGTAATTGTAACTGATGCTGTTTCATCTCTTACTATTAATCTTTGCATAGTTTTACCTTTTAACCTTACATCAGTCATTCTATTACATACAATTCCTTCTATTAAAGCTTCTTCACCATCTATACATTCAATTATATCCTTTGGCTTGCTTCTATCTTCATATGTTCTTGGATAATAACTTATTAAATCTTTTAATGTAAAAATACCTAGTTTGTTTAATAACAGTACTCTATTCGGTCCAACACCTTTTACATATTTTACGTCTTTTTCTAAATCCATATACTTTCACCTATTTATTAAAATGATTTTTCCTCCGTCCCCAAATCATCCAATTCTCAACAATTTAAAATCTAGTCCATCTGCACTTACTAATTTAAACTCTATTCCATCATATTCTCCTTCTACCGCTTCTTTAATGGAAATCCCATGCAAATGTCCATAATAGCACCTTTTTATATTATACTCTTTCATTATCTTAACAAAGTTATTTATTTCGCATATTTCTTTATCCATCTTTGCACATTCTTCTATTTGACTGTTTGTAATTGGCGGATAATGCATAAAAACTATGATTTCTTTTTTATTTCCTATGTTTTCTTCTCCCACGCAACTTCTTTCCAATAATTTACTAGCCTCTTTTAATGATATCTCCAATCTCAAAGCTTCTCTTTGTAACATTTTCTCATTTGCTTCTTCCTGAGATTGACTCCATCCTCTTGTTCCTGCAAATACATAGTTTTCAAATTCATATGCTGTGTTATATAGAAAGTCAATATCGTCAAAACCATTTTCTTTTAAATATTCTCTCATACTCTTTAAAGTTGTCCACCAATAATCATGATTTCCTTTTAAAAGAAGTTTTTTTCCTGGCAAAGAATGTAGATAACTAAAGTCCTCATATGTATCTTTTAAATATGTACACCATGAAAAATCACCTGGTATTATTACTAGGTCTTTTTCTGTTACTTTTTCTATCCAATCTTTTTTTATTTTTTGCTCATGCCCTTTCCAATTTTCTCCAAATATATCCATTGGTTTATTTTCATGGAAAGATAAATGAAGATCTCCTATTGTATAAATTGCCATACATAAACTCCTTTTAGTTTACTTATTGTTATCTTTTTTATTAATTTTCTATTGCATTCATATCTATTCCATTCATTGTTGCTTCTCTTTGTTCTTTAATTTCTGCTGTTAACTTTTTACCACAAAAATTACATCTATCAGTTTTCTCTGCACATTCATCACAAATATCTTCCCTCATAGATGAGTCTTGAAATTCTTTCCCACATATTTTACAATTATGTGCTACTAAATCTCTTGTTGAAATGTGTAAAACTGCATCACAATATTCATCTCCAAATTCTTGACTTGCTATTTTTTCTAAACTATTACTATTATTCAATATTACTGCTATTGAAACTCCAACCACTATTATCACTATTATTCCAACAATTAAAATAATCTTCATCGTTTTTGACATTTTATTTTCCCTCTCTTTTAATCACTTAATTTTAAATTTGGTATTGCATTTAAATACATATTATCTCTTTTTCCATCTATGAAGTTATAATATCCGGCTGATGCTATCATTGCTGCATTATCTGTACACAATTTTAAATCTGGCATATATACTTTTATTCCATCTTTTTCTAAATTCATAAATTCTCTTCTTATATAACTATTTGCAGAAACTCCTCCAGCTAATGCAACAGTGTTTATTTTAGTTTTCTTAATTGCTTTTTCTACATTAGTCATTAAAGTCTCTGTAACAATTTTTTGAAAACTTGCACATGAATCAGCCTTGTTTATATCTGGATTTTTATGATGCAAATTAATTACTGCTGTTTTAATTCCACTAAAGCTAAAATCCAAAGTATCACCGTCAAAATGAGTTTTAGGTAATTCAATATTTGGTTCACCTTGTTTTGCTAAATTATCTACTTTTGGTCCACCTGGATAGCCTAAACCAACAACTCTTGCTACCTTGTCAAAAGCCTCTCCAATTGCATCATCACGAGTTTTTCCGCAATACTTCAAATTTAGTATAATCCTTTACATGAATTATTTGTGTATTTCCTCCAGACATCATTACACATAGAAATGGAGGTTTTAATTCTGGATATGTTATATAATTTGCTGCAATATGTCCTTGAATGTGGTTAACCCCTACTAGAGGGATATCTTGTGCAAATGCTAACGCTTTTGCATACGATACCCCAACCAGTAGGGCCCCTACTAGGCCTGGTCCATATGTTGGTGTAATTGCATCAATTTGCTCTAGTTTAATATCTGCATCTTTTAATGCTTTTTTCATTACTCGTGAAATAGCCTCTATATGATTTCTAGAGGCTATTTCTGGTACTACTCCACCATATTTTTCATGTATTGGAATTTGTGTATCTATTACATTTGAAAGAACCTCTCTACCATTTTTTACAATAGCTACAGAGGTTTCATCACAACTTGATTCAATTCCTAATGTGTATATATCTTTTTCCATTTTTCATCCCTTACTATATTATTTATTTTAAGAATTTTTTCGATTTTACAGTGACTTTTTTAATTTTACAGTGACTTTTACAGTGACTTTTTTTATTTTACAGTGACTTTACAGTGACTTTTTTTATTTTACAGTGACTTTTACAGTGACTTTTTTTATTTTACAGTGACTTTTTTTGATATATAACATATTGTCTTTAAATAATTTCTTTTAAATGCCATTCTGAATTTTTATCACTACCTAAATTAGTAATCTTTCCTTCTTTACGTAATTTACTCAAAAGATATTTAACCCTTGCATTTTTTTCTTCATTATTTAAAAGATCTGGCAATTTAGGATAAATTAAATTATTTATATCTTTTCTACTTGCATATCCAAATTTCTTTAAATAATCTAAAATATAATCCATATAATATTTATTATCTAATCCTTTGTTCTTCATGTAATCTGTTTTCTCACCAACTATTTCAGCCACATCAGATGATATAAATATTCTAGGATATCTTCCTTCAATAAGATTATCTTTTCTAAGTTCATTTGACTGCTCTTTAGTTACTGTTTTACCTTTTTGAACCATATCTAATAAAAATACTTTATCTATATCTAAATCTGGCTTTTCATATAATATTCTAGAATAATTTTCATTTATTATTTTACCATATAAAGTTACAATAACAGAATTCCTATTTGATAAATCATAATCTGGCATTGGAAAATACCTTGCTCTTTGATTATTAAATACTCTTCTTATTCCACTTCCAACAGTGTCTATCATGTTTAAATTAACCATTGCATTAGCTAAAAACGGATTTCTGTAATACGGCGCAGAAAATCCATCTTTTAACACATTTTCTACACTTTTGGGAATAAATCTTCCTTGATTTGAAATAATTAATTTATCTTTATATTCCATTACATTAATAGGTCCATTTACTCTATAGTCTTGATGTACAATAGCATTATTTATTAATTCACGTAATGTAAAATTGTCATATTTATCAACTTCATTAGGGAATAAAGTATCATTTCCTACCATATAGCGATATCTTAAATTTCTTATTTTAGCTCTAACCTTCTCAACATTTATAATAAATGGTATTCCAAAATGCTCATAGTCTATTACATTGTTCTCATCATATAATTTCCATGTTATTTTAGGTGTATAATCTGATAACAAATAATCTCTATCATCTCTACCTAACAATAACATTGCTGCTTTAGTTATCTTACTATTTATAAGAATCTTTGCTTTATTTAAAAATTCTTCATCACTAATATCATCTATTTCATTTGCTATTTGTTTCCCTGCATGTTTTACTTTAAATTGTTGTCTTGCAACTTTTATCGCTTCTTTATCTAAATCTTCAAGTGTTGCATTATCTATTACTTTTCTTGTCCAATCATAATTAGCAGTTAATTTTATTTGTTCAATTTTTCTTGCTTCTAATGGACCAATTGATTCCCCAACTCTTCCATACGGATATCCTTTCCAGTTAATTGGAGTTCCTATTGCTGCAGGTATCTGAAACATTATTACCCTTTTATCCTTAAAATAGAATGAGTAAACTTCTATAAAAGTTACATTATCTGTAGTATTATCAGAAATTTGCTTTTTTACCTTATTAAAATCTTCATTTTCACAAAAACTAGTTCCTAATACTTCATGGGTTTTATCTTTAACTCCAAATATTATCCATCCATATTGTTTTTCATGTAAAGTTGCTTCATTTCCAACTGCTGAAAAATATCTTCCAAGTTTATCCATATCATACTTATTTCCAGCCTCTTTGAATTCAATGTATTCATTTTCTGGAGATTTCAATAATTCTGTTAATATTTCTCTTAATTCAACTTTATTATACATTAACAGTACCTCTTTCTGGTTTTAATAAAATTTACTTTTTATAAAAACTAAGCATTTCTAAAGTCCAAACATCAATTGTACAAGACTCATAATTCCATTACTTATCCAACTAATTGCTGGAGAAATAATCATACCTGCGATTCCTGTTATCCAAATTACTACAAATACTATATAAAAGATATATTCATTATTTCTAAACCATTGTTTTGCATTATATGGTAAAAATGGCATTATAATTTTTGAACCATCTAATGGTGGTAATGGTATTAAGTTAAATACTCCTAATCCTATATTAATAGATATTGTAGTAGCTATTAATTGTATTACAATCTGACCTACTGTTGAATAAATAAAAGCAAGTCCTGCAAATTTATATATTGCAGCATAAATAATTGCAAATATAAATGCTAAAATGATATTCATTAGCGGTCCTGCAAGTGATACTATCGCTTCTCCTTTTTCCATTGAGATTCTTCTAGTATAGTTTGTTGGATTTACATGTACTGGTTTTCCCCATCCAAAGCCTGCAAATAATAACATTAATGTTCCTATTGGATCTAAGTGGTCCAATGGATTTAAACTTAATCTTCCTTCATTTTTCGCTGTATTATCTCCTAATTTATATGCTGCAAATCCATGTGCAAATTCATGGAATGTTATTGCAATTAGTACTCCTGGTATACTAACTAGTAATCCATATAATGCTCCCGGGTTTGTAGCATATTGTACTACTGTTGATAATACCATTATTGCAATTATTATATATATTATCCTTTTATCAAATGAAAAATTAAACATAAAAACTCCTTACTTCCCCTTCACATTTCTTCTTTGGCTTTTTTGAACTTACATAACATATCTATTTGATATTTTTAATTACTTAATCAGATATGATATTCAATTGAGAATATAACGAATTGTCTTCTATTGATACGTCATTTTCAAAATTAGTCGCCATAAAAATCCATTTGTCCGTTTTATCTATCAATTTAATATTTTCTCCATCATAGTAATATATATATGGTTCATAGCCATCCTTTGTTATAACTATAAAATTGTCATATAGTAGTGGTGTAACATCATGTTCTGATGTAGCAATGATATTTAGCTTTTTATCTAATATTTCATATCTTAAATTATCTTCATCATATGAAACATAATATTTATCATAGATTGATAAATTATAATATTTTCTCTGATGCTCACTTGTTTCTTTAGGTATAAAATACGTTGTTCTTGCATATTTCTCCATAATAATTATATAATCATCTGTAACGTCTTTTACAATATAATCTGAATCAACTCTATTTTTATTTCCCGCTTTATCAAAAAATCCACTTTCCTCATTATCATAATATGGAATATCTCCATTAGAGTATAATAAAATATTTTCAATTAAGCTATTTGTATTTTCATCAATATGTGCATCATAAATAAGATTATTACATTCTAATTTTATTTTTTCATTAGTATTAAAATCAATTAGATAGTATTCTCTTTGATAGCCATAAAATTCATCAATTTTTACTATATCACTTCTATAATATAACGGTTTATATAAATCCTTAAATTTAGTGTCTTCTTCTATTTCATTTTTATTAATTGCTATTTGTAAAACTTTATCAGATATATTCGCATTTTTAAAATACATATACTTATTATTTTCATTATCTTCAAATTTCTTATTTTCCTCTGTATATCTTGTTAAAACTTTATTTTCATCATATACATTTTCTTCAATAATGCTATAATCTTTATAGCTACAATATTTATTACTATTTTCAATATAGTCTAAAAATCTATACATTATATAAGTTGGGCTTTCTGTAAATAAATTGCACAATTCAAATAGCTCTTGTCCTTTTGTATCTATTACAATTATTTTACCATCTCTTTCTGCACATCCTAAATTTAATACATTTCCATCAATATTTATTGACATTTTATCATATTCAACATCATCATAATCCTTTTCATTTATTTTATTTCCTTGCTCATCTATAAAAACATAATTATTTGATAAATTATAATATACAAAAGTTTTTCCATCATCTGCCTGTAAATTTGGTATAGCTTCTTCAAAGTTTTTAATATTTATATAACTTAGTATTATTGGAACTGAAAAAGCAATTATTTGTATAATAATTATTATTACAAATAATATGATTGGTATTTTATTTCTTTTTGTTGTTAAAGTCTTTTTATTAAATACTAAATTAATAATACTTAATATAATCCCTAGAATTCCAAATGCCAAATATAATACATTATAATTTTCTAAAATGCTCCATAACATTCCACCAAATGTGATAGCTAGAATAATAATATACATTATTCCAATTTTAATATTTTTTTGTACAAAATTCACTATTATTATAATAAAATTTATAATCCCTATCAACAAAACATCAATCAATAACAAATTTTCAGACAATTCTTTGTACATTATAAAATCTTGTATATATAATAATACCACGACTATAATCAATATTATATTTGAAATATTAAATATATTGGTGCATATATTCCATTTTTTCATCTTATTTTACCTCATTTGTTAAAATTAATTAATTGGCTTCATAGTAGGGAATAATAATGCATCTCTAATCGAACTACAATCTGTTAATAACATTACCAAACGGTCTATACCTATTCCAAGACCTCCTGTTGGTGGTAATCCAATTTCTAATGCTTGAATATAATCTTCATCCATCATTCCAGCTTCTTCGTCTCCAGCTTCTCTTGCTTCAACTTGTTTTTTGAATCTTTCATATTGGTCTATTGGGTCATTTAATTCTGAGAAAGCATTTCCATATTCTCTTCCACCAATAAATGCTTCAAATCTTTCTGTTAATCTTGGGTCTTTTACTGATTTCTTAGCAAGTGGTGATATTTCTACTGGATAATCATATACAAATGTTGGTTGTATTAATGTTTTTTCTACATATTCATCAAAGAATAGACTGATTACATCTCCTCTTGTTTCCTTTGTTTTGTCTGGTATTTCAATATTTCTTTCTTTTGCCAAGCGAACAGCCTCTTCGTCTGTTTCTATTTCATTAAAGTCTATTCCTGTTACTTCTTTTATAGAATCTATCATTGATATTCTTTTCCAACCAGGTGCTAAATCAATATCTTGTCCTTGATAATTTATTTTTGTTGTTCCTAATACTTCTTTAGCTGTTCTTGAGAATATTTCTTCTGTTATATCCATCATATCATGATAATCTTGGTATGATGCATATAATTCAAGCATTGTAAATTCTGGATTGTGTCTAATATCCATTCCTTCATTTCTAAATACTCTACCTAATTCATATACTTTGTCAAATCCACCAACTATTAATCTTTTTAGATTTAACTCTAAAGCAATTCTTAAATACATATCAATATTTAATGCATTGTGGTGTGTTATAAAAGGTTTTGCTGTTGCTCCACCAGATATTGTATTTAATATTGGTGTTTCAACTTCTAAATATCCTTTTTCATTTAATATTTCTCTTATTTTACTAATTATTTTACTTCTTAATATGAAAGTTTCTTTAACTTCTGGATTTACTATTAAATCTGTATATCTTTGACGATATCTTAAATCAGGATCTTTTAAACCATGGAATTTTTCTGGTAATGGTCTTAATGATTTAGATAGTAATGTTACTTCTTTTGCATGTACTGATATTTCTTCTGTTCTTGTTTTAAATACAAATCCAGTAATACCAATGATATCTCCAATATCCCAAGTTTTAAATGCTTTATAACTTTCTTCCCCTAAATCATTTATACTTACATAACTTTGAATTTTTTCATCACAGTCTTGTATTGTACAAAATGATGCTTTTCCCATGATTCTTTTTGCTATTATTCTTCCTGCAACTGTTACATCTTTTTGTTCAAATTTTTCATAGTTTGCTTTTATTTCTCCTGCTGTGTTTGTTCTATCAAATTTTGTTATTTGATATGGATCTTTTCCTTGTTCTTGTAATTCTTTTAATTTTTCTCTTCTTATTTGCATTAAGTGATTCATATCTAATTCTTGTTCTTGTGTGTTGTTTTGATTGTTTTGATTTTCTGACATTGATACCTCTCCTATCTCTTTATTTTTTTATTAATTGTTCGGTAATAATTTTATATGCCTTAAATTTAGTTTGTATTATATAATATTTTATGTAAAATGTAAAGTTTTTAACTATATTTGTCATGTTTATTTTTCTAAAACGCAAGAACAGGTCTAAAGGATGTTCCATACCATGCTCCTCCATCACCAGAATTATATCCAAACACACCCACACCTGATGACATATAGTACAAACCACGTATTAAAAACGGAGTATTATACGAAATAAATTGGCTTCTACAATCTTGCCATGCTCCATTTTCAGAATTATCTACTGTTGTTGATGTTTCATAAATTGCATCTCCAAAATTTCTTTCTCCACTTAGTTCATAATTCTCATATACTTGTACTGTTCTTTGTTCCGTTGTACTTTCATTTGTTGCTGCATCTATTAGTGTTTGTCCCTGATTTGTTAATTGTGAATTGCTACCATTATTTAAATATATAGCTACATACTCATTTGCATTTCCATTCATATCATAAATTCCATATACATTTCCTGTTGTGCTTTGTTCCACATTTGTTGTATAGATTTCACTTTCTATACTACTTCCCCCTGTATAGTAGTCTTCTCCTGTATTTGCATTTGCTACTTTTATATCTTTTCCTATTCCATAATCACTATAACTTAAATATGCTACTGCCCCCCATTCACTATTTTTCATTAAATGGCTATTATTTTCCTTGCTATAATTTCTTGACACTGTATACATGTTTGCTAGAACTATTCTTCTCCAACTTGTTATTCCTGGTAATACATTAACATCTAAATTTGTTGTATTGCCTCCTCCATAACTTGCACTTGGATTACTACTACTTGCCTCATATTTTGCTACCCAGATTCCTTCTAATTCACTCTCCCATCCTCCAACTTCTATGTCATTTGTAAATGTTGGATGTACTACATAATTATCTCCTGCTTTTCTTCTGCTTCCATGTCCTATATATTCTGCTCCATTTGCTGTTACCATTCCTCTTGCATCACTATACCCAATTATTGTTTGATGTTCAGGTTCCTTATAATATGTTATTTTATATGCATATCTAGGTATCCATACAAAATATCCTGTTATATTTCCACTATCATCTTTTACTACTGCATTTGCCCATTTACTTTCTTTTGGTGTATCTATATAACTATACTCCCAGCTACTTTCACCTACTTCTTGCCATTTATTATTACTACTATTAAAGTTTACTGGTGTCATATTTGCTCCTAATACCGGAGCATTTGCACTACTACTTACATTATCTGTCTTCTCATTTAAAAATACTATATCTATTTCTCCATAAGCTCTATTAAATTCTTCTGCTACTATCTCTACTGGCTTTTCTGCTGATTTAACAGCTCCGTTTTCTATATATATTTTATAGTTCACTTTTTTATTTACCACAAAACTTAAATCTTCTGATGTATTCCAATAATATGTTCCATCTTCTTGATACTTCACATACCATTTATCTATATTTCCATCATATTGAATATTAGATATTGTTATTCTGTACTTTTCTTCTCCAATTTTTTCAAAACTAACATCAAAAGTTGGCTCTCCTTGATTTGGACTATAATCTACATTGTATAAACTTTGAGGTAACTGTTCTAAAGTGTAGTACATTACTCCATCATATCTAAAACCTTCGAAACTCACTACTTTTCTATCTACTATATTTACAAAAAACTCTCCTTCTGTTCCTTCAATTCCAAGATACTCAATTGTTGCATAATCAAAATATCTGTAACCTTTTAAATCACTCAAAGTATCACCCAAATCAAGTTCATGTATTAAAACGTAACTTGCTTGGTTTTCCACATCAGAGTCATATGTTAAATCTTTTCCTATACTTACTTGTGTTGATTCATCTTCTTGTATTGTTACATTCCCATTGTCATCAATAATTATTTCGCCATTTTTCCATTGTTCATATAGTTCATTTACTTCTGTTTGCATTATTTTCATTTCTGTTGTAAATGATGTTAATCTAGATGAACGTATTATATCTATTCCACTATATGTAGCAATAGAAGCTAAAATTAATAATACTATTATTGTAATTACTAATGCAACTAGTGTTACACCTTTTGAATTGCAATTTTTTCTTTTCATTTGTTACCTCCAATAAAAATTTGGCTGGGGTACTGTGATTCGAACACAGGAATGTCGGAGTCAGAGTCCGATGCCTTACCGCTTGGCGATACCCCAATATTTACACATAAATATATTAACACTTTTTTTCATTTTTGTCGATAGCTTTTTATTAAAAAACACATCTAAAAATATTTTTCAATAATTTTTAAATGTGTTTCTCTTTTTTAGGTTTTCTTATGTTTTTAATTTTATTTTTTTAGGTTTTTTATATCTGTTTTATAGTTTATCTTTTTTATTAATTCAAACTATTTGAATAATTTTATATATTTAGCAACACCTCCTCACACTTTTTATAATTTGGTTGATATTTTTCTATCATTTTATAAAACGCTTTTGAATGTGTTTTATGTTTTAAATGACAATATTGATGTAATACTATATAATCAATTACTTCCCTTTTATATTTAACAACTTCTGGATTTATAGATATTTTACTATTTTCGCATTTTCCTAATATTTTCATTTTCTTTATTTCATATTCTTCTGGAGCAAAGCCTAACATTATTCTTGTTTTTTCCATAGCTCTTTCTATTTCAACCTTTGCTATTTGTTCGTACATTTTATCTATTGCTAAATCCAAAATTTCTGTGTTTGCCATTTTTTTATATCTGTTTGGAAGTGATATAATTATGTTTGTATTTTCAACATCCAATTCAGTTATTCTAATATTTTTATAAGTTATTTTCACTCTATAATCTTTACCTAAAATTGGTACTGGATGTTTCTCTAACTCAGTCTTCACAAGGTTTTTTCTAATTGTTTGTTTTTTAACTATATTCATAAATATCACTCCTTCTTTATTTTGTTCGAATTTTTGTTTTTCGAATTGTTGTTCGCTTTTGTTGTTCTCATTTTATATTTTATTTTTATTTTTGTCAATACCTTTTTAAAAAAAATTTATTTTTTATTTCTTTTTTTTATTTTTTGTAATATAATTCTAGAATAAGAAGAAATGTAACTACATTTTTTCGCCTATAAAACACTTTTAGGAAGTGATTTTTCATGAAAAAAATTTTATTCAAGGGCTGTGGAACAGCTATCAGCACACCTTTTGATGAAAATGGTGTAAACTTAAAAGAATTTGAAAGACTTATTAAAAATCAAATTCAAAACAAAGTAGATGCAATAATTGTATGTGGCACAACTGGTGAATCATCTACTATGACTACTGAAGAAAAGAAACAAGCAATCGAATGTGCAGTAAAAACTGCAAATGGAAGAATTCCTATCATTGCAGGTACTGGTGGAAATAACACAAAACAAGTTATTGAAAATTCAAAATTGGCTGAAAGTTTAGGAGTTGATGGACTTTTAATTGTTACTCCTTATTACAACAAATGTACACAAAAAGGATTAATTGAACACTATAAAGTAATCGCACAAAGTGTTTCTCTACCAATTATTTTATATAGTGTACCTAGTAGAACTGGAGTTAATATTGAACCTAAAACTTGTTTAGAACTTTCAAAAATTGAAAATATTGTTGCAATTAAAGAAGCAAGTGGGAACATATCACAAGTAGCTGAAATTGCTCATCTTTGTGGTGATGACCTACATATCTATTCTGGTAACGATGACCAAATTCTACCTATTTTATCACTTGGTGGTTTAGGTGTTATTTCTGTTTTATCAAATGTAAAACCAGAATACACACATAATATCGTTCAAAACTTCTTTGATGGAGATATACAAAAAGCAACAAAAATGCAGTTAGATGCCTTACCTTTAATTAAAGCTTTATTCTCAGAAGTAAACCCTATTCCTGTTAAATCTGCTCTTAATATTCAAGGCTATAACTTTGGAACTCCAAGGCTTCCTCTTACACCTATGACTGCTGAAAAAATGGAGGTTTTGAAACAAGCATTAAATAAAATATAGTATGGAAAGGAAAAATATTTATGTTAGAAGTTTTAGTAAATGGTTGTAATGGAAAAATGGGACAAGTGGTTTGTGATTTAATTGAACAAAATGAAAATTTAGTTTTAAAAGCAGGATTTGATAAAAATATTACAGGTGAATTTGCTTTTCCTGTTTTTGATAAAATTGAAGATATTAAAGAAAAACCTGATGTTATTATAGATTTTTCTATTCCTATTGCAACTTTAAATATATTAGAATATGCAAGTAAAAATAATGTACCAATTGTAATAGCAACTACTGGATTTACAAAAGAGCAAGAAGAAAAAATCGAAGAATATAGCAAAATAATACCAATATTTAAATCTGCTAACATGTCTTTTGATATTATGATTATGAAAAAGTTAGTTTCTTGGCTTGCACCTTTAATGAAAGATACTGATATAGAAATTATAGAAGCTCATCATAATAGAAAAATTGATAGTCCAAGTGGTACTGCTCAAATGTTAGCTGATTCTATAAATTCCGCTTTAGGAAATACTCTTCATTGTGAATATAATAGACATGATAAACATGAAAAAAGAGATAAAAATGAAATTGGTATGTCTTCAATTCGTGGTGGCAATATTGTTGGAGAACATACTGTTCAATTTATTGGCGATTTTGAAACTTTTGAAATAAAACATACTAGTTACTCTCGAAATGTTTTTGCAGAAGGTAGTTTAAAAGCTGCAAGCTTTATTGTTAATCAAAAACCTGGCCTTTATTGCATGGAAGATATGTCTCATTAGGGACGTTTCTCAATGAGACATTTTGTCCCAAACAGAAACGTCCACAAATGGACATTATTCTTCTTTATCTGCTTTTTCAGCTTCTTCTTTAACTTCTTCAACTGGTTCTTCTTTTACTGTATCAACAGTTTCTTGAACTTCAACGTTTTCAGTTTTGATAGCTGGTGCTTCTTCTGGAGCTTCTGATGCAGGTACTTCATTAACATTTTCTGCTTCTTCTTGTGCAGCAGGTTCTTCTGTTAAATCTTCTTTTACAACTATTTCTCTGTTTTCAATTCTTGCACCAATTTGCTCTTTAGTTTTAGCAGCTTTACCTACTCTATCTCTTAAATAGAATAATTTAGCTCTTCTTGCTTTACCAACTCTTACAAGTTCTACTTTTTCTACTAATGGTGAATGTACTAAGAATGTTTTTTCAACACCTACACCATATGAGATTTTTCTAACTGTAAATGTTTGGTTTGCTCCTCCTCCTTGTACTTTTATGATTATTCCTTCAAATACTTGGATTCTTTCTTTGTTTCCTTCTTTTATTCTTACGTGAACTCTTACTGTGTTACCAACTTTTAATTCTGGTATTTTGTTTTTCAATTGTTCATGTTCAATTGATTTTATAATATCCATTTTAGAATTTCCTCCTTCTTTCTTTTTTTGTCAGGGGACACACCTTTACCTTTTGGTCATCTCCACTTTGGTTCAAGGAATGTCCCCTCCCCTTGTGAATTAATGATAACCATTGCTTAAATTCTGTCCTCTTTTTTTAATAGATCTGGTCTTTTTTGTTTTGTTATTTTTAATGCTTGCTCTTTTCTCCACTTCTCTATATTTTCATGATGACCTGATAATAATATTTCTGGAACTTTTTCTCCTTCAAATATTTCTGGTCTTGTATATTGTGGATATTCAAGCAAACCTTGTGAAAAACTTTCTTCTTTTATTGATTCTTGATTCAAAACTCCATCTATGTATCTACTAACAGTATCAATCAACACCATTGCTGGTATTTCTCCACCTGTTAATACATAATCACCTATTGAAATTTCTTCATCAACAATCTTATCTATTACTCTTTGGTCTATTCCTTCATAATGACCACATAATAAAATTAGATGTTTTTCTTTACTTAATTCTTCAACTTTTTTTTGGTTTAATGTTTTCCCTTGTGGTGATAAATATATTACTTTTGCATTTTCTTCATATACTGATTTATATGCATCATATACTACATCTGGTTTCATAACCATTCCTGCACCACCACCATATGGTGTATCATCCACTTTTTTGTGTTTGTCTTTTGAAAAGTCTCTAATGTTTACCAATTTTAGTTTTATTTTTTCATTTTCTATTGCTTTTCCCAAAATACTTTGTTTGATTGGTTCAAACATTTCTGGAAAAAGTGTTAAAACATCAAATTGCACTTTATTTCTCCTTTCAACATTCCAAAACACATAATTTAAACTATTAAACCTGGTATTAGATGAACTGTTATTCTTCCTTTTTCTAAATCCACATTTTTTAAAACCTCTGGAATTCCCGGTAAAAGGATTTGTTTTCCCATTTCATCTTTTACTACATATATATCATTACTTCCAGTATTAAAGATATCCTCTACTTTTCCAAGTAATTTATTATCGTCTGTATAAACCTCTAATCCTAGTAAGTCTACTATATAGTAAACTCCTTCTTCTAAAGGTTCTTCATCTGCTCTATCTACTAATAGATAGCTTTGACGTAATAAATCAGCTTGTTCTGGTGTATCAACACCTTCTAATTTCATCAATACCATATTTTTATGATATTTTACTTCTTGTATTTGATATTCTTTTTTTTCATTTTTGTTTGATATATATATTTTTTTTAGTCTATCAAATCTATTAATATCATCTGTAAATGGTTTTATTTTTACCATTCCTTTAATTCCAAATGTATTAACAATTTGACCTATTTCTAAATACTTTGTCATTCACATTTCCTTTCAAATTTATCCAATAAATTCTACTGAAACTTTTTTGTGTTCTTTTCCAGCTACTGATTTCATGACTGTTCTTATTGATCTTGCAAGTCTACCTTGTCTTCCAATAATTTTTCCCATATCAGTTTCTGCAACTTTTACTTCAAATATAATAGATTTTTCACCATCTACTTCTTTTATTTCAACAGCATCTTTGTTATCTACTAAATTTAAAATAATTGTCTCTAAAATTTCTTTCATCTTAACGCCTCCACTTTAATCTAATTTAAGATGTTGACATTTGCATAAATCAACTTATTATTTCTTTTCAATTAAAGCTTTAACTGTGTCTGTTGGTTTTGCACCATTTTTAATCCATTTTTCTACTTTTTCTTTATCTAAAATAATAGTTGCTGGAGTTGTCATTGGGTCATATGTACCTAATTGCTCGATTATTTTACCATCTCTTGGGCTTCTTGAATCTGCTACAACAATATGATAAAATGGAGCTTTTTTCTTTCCTTGTCTTTGTAATCTAATTTTTACCATTTATTTCACCTCCTGAAATTTGTGAACGGGATTTAGGGACGGTCCTTAAAATCCCTGCTTTTAGGGATTTTGGGACACTCCTTTATTTTACACCGTATCAACTTAAATATTTATAAAATTAAAAATTTAATAACACATTAATAATTCAAAAGATTTCTAGAATATTATTAAAATTTAAAGTTTTTTAAAGCATTTGTATCAATACCATTCATCAACTTTTTCATTCCACCTTTGTTATTTTTCAATTGCTTCATCATCTTTTGCGTCATTTCAAAAGACTTAATGAATTTATTAATGTCTTGTACTGAAGTTCCACTTCCGTCTAGCTATTCTTTGTCTACGACTAGCATTTAAAAGTCTTGTATCTCTTTTTTCTTCTTTTGTCATTGAACAAATAATAGCTTCAATTTTTACAAATTCTTTATCATCAACTTTTAAATCTTTTATCTGATTCATTCCAGGAATCAATTTCAATAATGAAGAAAATGACCCCATCTTTTTAACTTGTCTTAGTTGTGCTAAATAGTCATCTAAGTCTAGTTCTTTCTTTTTAAGCTGTTTTTCTAATTTCTCTGCTTGCTCTAAATCAAATGCTTCTTCTGCTTTTTCTATAACAGATAAAATATCACCCATTCCTAAAATTCTTTGTGCCATTCTATCTGGATGGAAAACTTCTATATCGCTTAATTTCTCACCAGTTGCTGCAAATTTTATAGGCTTTCCTGTAACTTTTTTTACTGATAAAGCTGCTCCACCACGAGTATCACCATCAAGTTTTGTAAGTACGACTCCATCAATTCCTACTTCTTCATTGAATTGTGTTGCAACATTTACTGCATCTTGACCTGTCATACTATCTACCACTAAAAGTATTTCATGTGGTTTTACACTACTTTTTAAGTTTTTAAGTTCAGTCATTAATGCTTCATCTATGTGCAATCTACCTGCTGTATCTAATATTATTACATCATTTAGTTTTGATATAGCAGTAGATATAGCCTGCTTAGCAATATGAACAACATCTTTTGAATTTTCATTAGCAAATACTGGTATGTTTAGTTGTTTTCCAACTACTTGCAATTGTTTTATAGCTGCTGGTCTATACACGTCACATGCTACTAGCAATGGCTTTTTACCTTGTTTTCTAAATAGATTTGCTAATTTTCCAGCTGTTGTTGTTTTACCTGAACCCTGCAATCCTACTAGCATTATTATTGTTGGTGGATTTGGTGTAAAGTTTACTTTGCTTTCAGTTCCACCTAGTAATTCGACTAATTCGTCTTTTACTATTTTTACAACTTGTTGTCCTGGTGTTAAAGATTTAAGCACATCTTGGCCTAATGCTTTATCATGAATAGAATTTATAAATTCTTTTACTATTTTATAGTTTACGTCAGCTTCTAAAAGTGCAAGTTTTACCTCTCTTAACATTTCTTTTAAATCAGATTCTGTAATTCTTGCTTTTCCTCTGATTTTTCTTGTTATTTCTTGTAATCTAGAAGATAATCCTTCAAAAGCCATATTTCACAACTCCATTCTTTTTTAAATTAGACAATTTAATTCTTTTTTTATGTTTTCTAAGACACTTGCTACTTGTTTGTCTGAGTAGTCTTTTTGAATTTTTGTCAATTCAGCTAAAACTTTTGTAATTTTCTTTTCTTGATTTAACGTCCTTTTCATAAAATTCAACTTTTCCTCGTATTCGAAAAGTTTCTTTTCCCCCTTCTTTAAAATGTCTCTAACAGCTTGTCTGGTTATTTCACTATTTTGCGCTATTTCTGATAACGACAAGTCATTATTATAGTAGTCATTTAGAATTTCATATTGTTTTTCTGTTAATAGTTTGCCATATAATTGACATAGTATGCTTATTTTTACGTTCTTTTCCATTTGACTACCTCTTTCTTTTTGTAATGCTAATATACTTTACACTATTTTTTTTGATTTGTCAAGTATTTTGCCAAAATTTTGTTATATTTCAATTGTTTTTTCATAAAGTTAAGTAAGGCTTTTAATAATTTTGTCAAAAATCTTTTATTTTAGAGCAAAATTTACATAAAAGTATTTCTTTTTTTCCAAAACTATGATATAATAGTAATAGTTGGAATTCAAAGGAGGAAATTTAATATGTGGCAAATTTGGTTAGTAATTGCAGGAGTATGCTTAGTAATAGAAATAATGACAGCAGGATTCTTAGTATTCTGGCTTGCAATAGGAGCATTAATATCTATGATAGTTAGTCTATTTACTGATAGTATACTAATTCAAACAGCAGTGTTTGTTATATCATCTGCAATATTAATTTTTGCAACAAAACCATTTGTTAAGAAATTTGCAAAAACAAAAAATGTAAAAACAAATGCTTTTTCAATTATTGGACAAAATGGAATTGTTACAAAAGAAATTGACTCAATAAATGCAAAAGGTCAAGTAAAAATAGACGGAGAAACTTGGAGTGCAGTAGGAAAAGATGATATGGATATTCCAAAAGGAACTGAAGTTGAAGTATTAGAAATTAAAGGTGTTAAAGCAGTTGTTACACCTGTAAAAAAATAGATTTAAGGAGGATAAAATTATGTGGTTTTTAATAGTTTTACTTGTTATTATTTTAATAATAGCATTCATGTCAATCAAAATTGTTAAACAATCTGAGGTATATATAATTGAAAGATTAGGTAAATTCTATAAAGTTGCTGATGCAGGTCTTACAATTATAGTTCCATTTTTGGATCATGTTAGAAGTGTAGTTAGCTTAAAACAACAAACAATGGACGTACCACCTCAAGGAGTTATTACTAAAGATAATGTTACAATTACAATAGATACTGTTGTTTTCTATCAAATAACAGATCCAGCAAAAGCAGTTTATGAAATTCAAAGTTTGAAAAAAGGTATCGAATACTTAGCTATTACAACAATTCGTGATATCATTGGTAAAATGGACTTAGATGAAACATTTAGTTCAAGAGATGGTATCAATAATCAATTAAGAGTTGTATTAGATGAAGCAACTGATAGATGGGGATGTAAAATAGACAGAGTTGAAATTAAAGACATTACACCACCAGCTGACATCAGAGATGCAATGGAAAAAGAAATGAACGCAGAAAGAAATAAAAGAGCTATGATTCTAGAATCTGAAGCTCAAAGACAATCAGCAATCACTATTGCAGAAGGTAAAAAACAAGCCGCTATCTTAGAAGCAGAAGCTGATAAAGAAGCTCAAATAAGAAGAGCAACTGGTGAGGCTCAAGCAATTAGAGAAGTTGCAGAAGCTAAAGCCAAAGAAATTCAAATGGTTTATGATGCTATTAAGAAAGCTAACCCTGATGATAAATTAGTTCAATTAAAATCTTTAGAAGCTTTAGAAGAAGTTGCTAAAGGTGATGCAAATAAAGTATTTATTCCTTTTGAAGCAACAAGTGCTCTAGGTGCTTTAGGAGCTATGAAAGAAGTTGTAATTGACAAAAAAGAAATTGATAAAAAATAGTAACATGACGCGTTGGGGACGTTTCTCATGCGACATTACAATATAGAATTTAGTAAAACAAAAAAACTATTCTTTGTGTATATAAGAATAGTTTTTTATATTTTTTAAATGTCGCATGAGAAACGTCCCCAACGCGTCACTCAAATGAGACATGCCTTTACTAACCCTACAAATAATGGTGCTGGCTTATTTGGTCTTGATTTTAACTCTGGGTGGAATTGCCCTGCTATAAAATATGGATGTGTTTTTTTATCTAATTCTACCATTTCAACTAATAATCCATCAGGTGATGTTCCTGAAATTTTCATTCCTGCTTTTTCTATTTGTTCTCTATAATCATTATTAAATTCATAACGATGTCTATGTCTTTCTGAAATCTCATCTAGCTCATAAATTTCCTTAGCTAAAGTATTATCTTTTATAATACATGGATATGCTCCTAAACGCATTGTTCCACCTTTTTTCTTGATTTCTTTTTGTTCTTCCATTATATGAATTACTTGATTTGGAGTTTCTTTATTAAATTCTTCTGAATCTGCATCTTTGATACCTAAAACATCTCTTGCAAATTCAACAACTGCCATTTGCATTCCTAAACATATTCCTAAAAACGTAATCTTGTTTTCTCTGACATATTTAACAGTTTCTATCATACCATTGATTCCTCTATCACCAAAACCACCTGGTATTACAACTCCATCAATTCCTTCTAATTGGTCCTTAACATTTTCTTTTGTTATTTTTTCAGAGTCAATTAATTTTACTTTTACTTTAACGTGGTTTGCAAATCCTGCATGATATAGACTCTCTATAACAGAAATATATGAATCTTCTAATTTTATATATTTTCCGACTAATCCGATTGTAACAACTTTATTTTCATCTATACTTCCGATATCTTCTATCATTTTTTCCCATTGTGAGTTATCTGGAATATAATTATCTAATTTCAAATGATTACATACTTCTCTTGCTAATCCCTCTTTTTCAAGCATTAAAGGTACTGCATATAGACAATCTGCTGTTTTATTTTGTATTACACTCGTTTTTCTGACATTACAAAATAATGATAATTTTTCCCTTATAGAATCTGGTATGTCCAATTCTGTTCTACATACCAAAATATTAGGCTTTATTCCAAAACCTTGTAATTCCTTTACTGAATGTTGTGTTGGTTTAGATTTTATCTCATTTGAGCCAAAGATATATGGTAATAATGTTACATGGATATACAAAACATCTTCCGGATTTTTTTCAAGTCCTACTTGCCTAATTGCTTCAATAATTGATAATCCTTCAATATCTCCTACTGTTCCACCAACTTCTGTTATTACAATATCTGTATCTGTTTCTTCAAATCCATATATTTTTTCTTTTATTTCATTTGTAATATGAGGAATTACTTGTACTGTTTTTCCTAAATAATCTCCTCTTCTTTCTTTTTCAATTACACTTTGATATATTTTTCCCATTGTAATACTTGAATTATGTGTTAGGTTTTCATCTATAAATCTTTCATAATGTCCTAAATCCAAGTCTGTTTCTGCTCCATCATCTGTTACAAATACTTCTCCATGTTCATATGGATTCATTGTTCCCGGATCCACATTGATATATGGGTCGAATTTTTGTATTGTTACTTTATACCCTCTATTTTTTAGTAACCTTCCTAATGATGCTGCTGTTATTCCTTTTCCTAGCCCTGATACTACTCCTCCTGTTACAAATATGTACTTTGTGTTCATTTTTTCCTCCTATTCCAAAAAACAAAAAAGATTTAAAAAATTCAAACCCGAAAAGTTTGGTTTTTTTTAAATCTATTAATAGTTTATCACTTTTTTTGACGTTTTACAATAGATAGACCAAAAATATTCAAAATTTTGTGTATATTAAATTCAATTTGTATTTTAAGATTTTTGTGGTATACTAAGAATATAAATAAAAAATATAAGGGAGGAATTTTAATGCCAACACCACATAATGAAGCAAAATTAGGAGAAATTGCGAAAACTGTAATAATGCCAGGAGACCCACTTAGAGCAAAAAATATAGCAGAGAATTTTTTAGAAAATGCAAGATTAGTAAATCAAGTTAGAGGAATTTTTGCATATACTGGAACATACAAGGGAAATGAAGTTACTGTGATGGCTTCTGGAATGGGTATGCCAAGTATGGGAATTTATTGCTATGAATTATATAAGTTTTATGATGTTGAAAATATAATTAGAATTGGCTCTTGTGGAGCATATAAACCTGAATTAAAATTATTTGATATTATTCTAGCAGACAAAGTATATAGTGAATCAAATTTTGCATTGGCACTAAATAATGAAGTTTGTCATATTGTTAATTCAAATAATGATTTAAATAATGCAATAAAACTTGCATCTAAAAAAAGTGCAATACCTATTACAAGTGGAAATACAATTTGTAATGATTTCTTTGATGTATATATGGAAGATTTTGATAAATTTCTTAATAGAATACCTAAAGATATTAATCCAATCGCTGCTGAAATGGAGGCTTTTTCACTATTTTATGTTGCTAAATACTTGGATAAAAAAGCCGCTTGTCTAATGTCAGTTGTTGATGTCGCAAATACTAGTAGCCAAAAAGCTTCTGCAACTGCTGAAGAACGTCAAACTGGTCTTAATAAGATGATTACTCTTGCTTTGGAAAGTTTGGAAAATTTGTAGTTATAATGCTCCAAAAGATTAGTTTTTAGTTAAATCTCTTGGAGCTACTTTATTAAACTGTTAATTTTATTTTAAAATTTGCTTTTCTGTCAAACCTGTCACTTTCTTTATCAAATCAATGTCTACCTTTTCTTTTAGCATATTTTTAGCCACATCTTTTATTCCCTCTCTTCTACCTTTTCTTATCAATGCCTTGTTTTCATTTTCAATCATTTCTAGTATCACATCATTACCCCCTTCCTTTTTTTGTGATTTTTTTGCTATTTCTTTTATTAATTTATCAGTATAATTCTTGCCTAACTTTTTATTGTAAATAAATTTAATAATATTTTCTAATAATTTAATATTTTTCTCATTTGTTTCTTTTATGATTACATTTTTCAAATTAATATACAATTCTTCTGTTGTTTTCATTCTTTCTAATAGCATCAATTTTGAAATAAAGAATTTATCATCTAATAATTCTTCATCTGTATAAGTATTATTATCTATTATGTAATAGTTTCCTAATCTAAAACTCTCTAATCTACTTAATTTTTTTCTACAATCTTTAATATATCCTGATACATTCCACTTTTTTCTTCCAGTATAAATTACTATTGGTATTATTATTGGCATTTCTGCATCTTTTTTTAATATTACATTATGATTTTCTGCTGTTTTCATTATCTCAATTTCATAATCTAATATTCTTTTTGGCATTTTATAATCTATTTTGCTTTGGTGTTCAATTAATAAAAATATATTTTTATCTTTTATTTTATATACTATATCTGATTCTTGGTTTTTAAATTCCTCACTTATAAAGCTACTACTATATTTTTCTAAGTTTTCTCCGTTTTAATTCATATTCTATATCAATCCTTTCATTTAAAAATTTTGCTACTTCTTGTTCATTATCTAATCCTAATCTAAATATCTTGTCATGTGGATTATTTACTTCATATTTATATTCAGTTGATTGGTCATTTAAGCTCATTATTATTTCGTTTTCTTTTTCTACTGCATAGAAACCATTAGTTTTTAATATTTTTCTTGACTTACTTTTTTCTATAGCTTCTAATAATCTATATTGCAAATAGTCATTATACGTAAATTGTTTCAGTTCTTTTCACCTCCTATTTTAAGTCGATTTGTTCTATAAATCAACCTTTATTTTATAGTAAATTTGTCGATTTTATTAATTATTCTCCTTTTTTCTCCTCCTTTTTGAATTTTTCTTACTTTTTAATTTTTTTGAATTTTATCGAAAAAATTATTTGATTTAAAATATGAATTGAAACATCTATATTTTAACATATAATTTCACAAATTACAATATTTTCCATTGTTTTTATTAAAAATATTATATCTAAAAAAGTTAGTAAACTTATAGCCTTGTTCCTACTAGACTAAAATTTACTAACTTTTTTAATTTATCTAACCAAAAAATCCACGTTTCTTAATTGGTGGCTGTTCATTCATAGTCTTAGCCAATTGAACTAACAATTCACGTTGTTCTTTTGTTAGTTTCTTAGGAGTTTGTACTTTAACAGTAAATACAAAATCTCCTGTGCTACTTGAATTAACAGACTTAAATCCTTTGTTTTTAATCACGAACTTTGTTCCTGTCTGAGTTCCATCAGGTATTTTATATGTTACTTTTGTTCCATCTACCATAGGTATCTCTAAATCTGCACCTAATGTTGCTTGTGTAATTGTAATCGGCACTTCACATGTAACATTATTTCCACTTCTCGTAAAAATGCTATGCTTCTTTATTCTAACCGTAATATATAAATCACCTTTTTGTCCACCTTTTTCTCCAGGTTCTCCTTCTCCTCTTAATACTACTGTCTGATTATCATCTATTCCTGCTGGTATTTTTACTTTAATTCTTGGCTGCTTACGTACTGTACCATTACCATGACAAACTTCACAAGGTTCCTTTATTATTTCACCTGTACCATGGCAAACTGTACAAGTTCTTCTGGTTTGCATTTGTCCAAGTATTGTATTTTGAACTTGAGTAACTTGACCTGTACCATTACATGTTGTACATTTTGTAACTGATGTACCTGGCTTTGCTCCTGTACCATGACAGTTATCACATGTTTCATTTCTTGTAACAGTTATCTCTTTTTCTACTCCTGAAAATGCTTGTTCAAAAGTAATTTCCATTCTTAAATTTAAATCTGCACCTTTTCTTGGTCCGTTTTGTTTTCTACTAGTAGAACTTCTACCTCCAAAACCTCCACCAAAAATTGAAGAAAAAATATCTCCTAAATCTCCAAAATCATCAAATCCATCAAAGCCTGAACTACTATATGAATAATATCCACCTTGACCAAATGGTCCTTGACCGCTACCACCACCAAAACCTTGTGGTCCATTATGTCCAAATTGGTCATACATTCTTCTTTTTTGTGGGTCAGATAATGTTTCATATGCTTCATTTACTTCTTTAAATTTTTCCTCAGCTTCTTTTTTATTATCTGGATTTGCATCTGGATGATATTTTTTTGCAAGTTTACGGTATGCTTTTTTTAGTTCTTCATCAGTTGCATTTTTATTTACTCCTAAAACTTCATAATAATCTCTTTTTGCTGCCATTACTTTTCCTCCTTAGGAATGCCGGGATTAAGGGACGGTCCTAAAAATCCCTGCTTTTAGGGATTTTTAGGACCGTCCCTTAATCCCTCTCTTTTTTCTTATTTGTCATCTTCTACTTTGTAGTCTGCATCATATACATTTCCATCATTTCCATTTGCATTATTGTCTGTTCCTTCTTGTGCATTATTTGCTGCATTTGGGTCAACTCCTGCTCCTTGAGCACCATTTGGATTTGCATTTTTATATAATTGTTCTGACATATCATAGAATACTTTTGTTAGTTTTTCTGTTGCTTCTTTGATTTTTGCTGTATCGTTTGTTTCTAATGCTTTTTTAGTATTATCTATTTCAGTTTCAACTTTTGCTTTTTCTTCTCCGCTTATTTTATCTCCTAAGTCTTTTAATGTTTTTTCACTGTTATAGATTAAACTTTCAGCATTATTTTTAACTTCGATTTCTTCTTTTCTCTTTTTATCTTCTTCAGCATGTGCTTCAGCATCTTTTACTGCCTTATCTATATCTTCATCTGTAAGGTTAGTTGAAGCTGTGATTGAAACATTTTGTTCATTTCCTGTTGCCATATCTTTTGCAGATACGTGAACAATTCCGTTTGCATCTATATCAAATGTTACTTCAATTTGAGGTACTCCTCTTGGTGCTGCTGGAATTCCTGTTAATTGGAATCTTCCTAATGTTTTGTTATATGCAGCCATTTCTCTTTCACCTTGTAATACGTGAACTTCAACTGATGTTTGACCATCTGCTGCTGTTGAGAATATTTGTGATTTTTTAGTTGGTATTGTTGTATTTCTTTCGATTAATTTTGTAAATACTCCACCATATGTTTCAATACCTAATGATAATGGTGTTACATCTAATAATACTAAGTCTTTAACATCTCCTGATAAAACTCCACCTTGGATTGCTGCACCAATTGCAACACATTCATCTGGGTTTATTCCTTTATCAGCATCTTTTCCTGTTATTCTTTTTACTGCTTCTTGAACAGCTGGAACTCTTGTAGAACCTCCAACTAATAATACTTTATGAATATCATTCGGTGTTAATCCAGCATCTTTCATTGCTTGGTTTACTGGTCCTGCAGTTGCTTCTACTAAATCATGAATTAATTCTTCAAATTTAGCTCTTGTTAATGTAACATCTAAGTGTTTTGGTCCTGTGCTATCAGCTGTAATAAATGGTAAATTGATTTGTGTTTGTTGAACACCTGATAATTCAATTTTTGCTTTTTCAGCTGCTTCTTTTAATCTTTGCATTGCCATTTTATCTGTTTTTAAGTCGATTCCATTTGATTTTTTGAATTCATCTGCTAAATAATCAATAATTGCGTTATCAAAGTCATCTCCACCTAAGTGTGTATTACCATTTGTAGCTAAAACTTCAAATACTCCATCACCGATATCTAGAATAGATACGTCAAATGTTCCTCCACCTAAGTCATAGATTAATATTTTTTGGTCTTGTTCTTTATCCATTCCATAAGCAAGTGCTGCTGCTGTTGGTTCATTTATAATTCTTAGAACTTCAAGTCCAGCTATTTTACCAGCATCTTTTGTTGCTTGTCTTTGGCTATCACTAAAGTATGCAGGTACTGTAATAACTGCTTGTGTTACTTTTTGTCCTAAATAGTTTTCTGCATCTGCTTTTAATTTTTGTAAAATCATTGCTGAAATTTCTTGTGGTGTAAATTTGTCACCTTCTATATCTACTTTTTCATTAGTTCCCATTTTTCTTTTTATTGATATAACAGTATTTTCTGGATTTGTAACTGCTTGACGTTTTGCAATTTGTCCAACTAGTCTTTCACCATTTTTTGAAAATGCAACAACTGATGGTGTTGTTCTATTTCCTTCTGCATTTGGTATTACTACTGGCTCTCCACCTTCCATAACTGCTACACATGAGTTTGTTGTTCCTAAGTCAATTCCTATAATTTTTCCCATTTTTATTCATCCTTTCCTTACTGTTTTTTGGGACGGGGTCAAAAAACAGTTTTTATTTTATTTTTATGCTTCTCTCCCCATCAACGAAGCTATTTATATATAAAATTAATAAATAAATTTATTTTTATATTAGTCCTATTGCTAGATATCCACCTAATAATATAGTCGCAACATATTTTATTGCTATATCTATCACCACTGCTATTATTACAAAAGGTACTCTTTCAAGAAGATAACGATTATTCAATTTGTCTACAATAAATATTACTAGTAAACCTACTACAAAAAATGCTCCAAATGTTAATAATATCATTAATATTGATATATATCCTAATAATAGCGTTACTATGAATAGTTCTACTTCCATCCCAACTGCATAAATCAATACCTTTTTTAAATATCCCATATTTCTATCCATAGCAGAATATATGATGCAAAATATTACTATATCTAATAGTATTCCTATTATTCTTATCATTTTTATTCCCCTTTTAATTCGCTACTACAACCATCGAATGTCTAATTACTCTATTTCCTATTTTATATCCTTTTCTATACTCTTGTACAATTTCCTTTTCACCCTTTGTATCATCTTGAACACTACTTACTGCTTCATGCAGGCTTGGGTCAAAAGTTTCTCCAACTGCTTTAATTTCCTCTATACCTTTTGAGGTCAAAACATCTTTAAATTGTTTTAATACTAATTCTACACCTTGTTTATAACTTTCATCTTTTGTCTCAACTTTAGCTGCATTTTCCAAGTTATCAACTACTGGTAAAATCACTTCTATTACATCAGAAAGAATTGAATTATATAATCCTTCTCTTTCTTTTCCACTTCTCTTTTTGAAGTTTTCAAATTCTGCTAAAATTCTTTTATATCTGTCATCTAACTCATCATAATCTTGTTTTGGAACTACTTCCTTATTTTTGTTTTCACCTTTATAATCGTTTTTCATTGATTCATTTTTTTCTGTTTGGTTTACTTCTTTTTCAATATCATTTTCTAAATTTTCCTTATCTGCCATTTATAGTTTCATTCCTTTCTCTTTATTTTTTCTCTACTAGGTTGGAAAAGAATTAAAGTTCTTTTAATTTCTTATTAATATACTTCATAACAGAAATAACCTTTGAATAATCCATTCTCTTAGGACCTATAATACCAATAGTACCTAAATCCTTTCCATTAACCTTATGTTTAAAAGTTACAACACTAAAATCTTTCAACTCATCTTGCTTATTTTCTTCACCTATATATACATTTATATCTTCTGCAAAACCAGAATTTAGCATATCTGCAACAACTTCTTTTGTATCTAAAATATTAACAAAGTTTTTTGCTACTTCTAAGCTATTGAATTCTGGCAAATCAAAAGATTTATTTGCACCTTCTAAATATATATTTTCATCTTCCTGTATAACCTTTTTCAATTGCTCTATTACTGGTTTTATAACATTCACACTATATGTCATTTCATCATATAGATATTCTTCTAATGGTCTATCAATTGTCTCTATTGGTTGTCCTTTTAGTTTATTATTAAACATATAATTCATAGTTTCAATTTGTTTTTGTGTCACATCTTCATCAAACTTTATAATAGTCTCCTTAACCAAACCTGTATCAGTTAAGATTACTGCCATCATCATTCTCGAACCTAGCAAAACAAATTTAATATCTTCGATTATTTGACTAGATGTCTTTGGACCTATTGAAACTGCAGTATAATGTGTAACTTCTGAAATCGTATTTGCAGTTATTTTGGTTAAATCCTCGATTTCATTTACCTTTGTTTCTAATTTTGAACTAATATATTTAATTTCCTCTAAACTAATATCTTTATCATTCAAAAGTTCATCAACATAGTATCTGTATCCCTTTTCTGAAGGAATTCTTCCACTTGATGTATGTGTTTTATCTAAGTAACCGTTTTTCTCTAACTCAGCCATTTCATTTCTTATTGTTGCACTACTACAATCTAATCCATGATTTGTAGTTAACGCATTTGAACTTACTGGCTCTGCAGTGTTTATGTATTCCTCTACTATTGCTTGCAAAACTTTTTTCTTCCTATCATCTAACAATTTTTTCACCTCTTTAGCTATTTTAATTGTTAAACTGTTTTTAGCACTCTTGATTATTGTTTGCTAACTTCATATATATTATACCCATTTTTAGCACTTGTCAATACTTTTTGCTAATTTTATTTGTGAATTTTTTGTAAAATGTCTCATTGGAGATGTCGCATTGGGGACGTTTCTCTTGCGACATCACACGATATATTCAATTTTATTATTTGGAAAATATTTTTGCATTTGTTCTCTTAAGAATATTTCTCCGTCTTTTCTTATATCACTTTTATACATATATTTTCCTCTGCCTCTACCTGTCATCATTTCTTTGCTATATAAATTTATTGCATTTGGAAATGCTTCCTCGTTTATCTTTGTATGAACAAAGCTATATGTCATAAATATTATTTCAAAAAATGCGTCTTTTTTTACTTTCTCTGATAGTTCTTGATTTAACCTTTGTATTAATTCTAAATATAACTCTTTCCAGTTTTCTACTAATATTACTGGTGCTATTAATATACCAACTTTATATCCTGCTTCTTTTAACTTATTTATTGCCTCAATTCTACCTTTTAATCTTGATGTTCCAAATTCTACTTTATTTATTATTTCTTCTGGATTTACACTGACCCTAATTGTAACTTTTCCTTTATGGTCTAATGATAATATATCGTCTACCATATCAAATTTTGTTGGAAATGTTAGATATCCTTTTTCTACATTTTTGAAATTCTCTATTGTCCAAGGAAGATTTCCTGTTATTGTATTTTCTAATATTAAGTCACTATTACTTCCTATTTCAAATGTTAGCTCCTTGTCCGATTTATTCGCTGTTTTTATTATTTTTTCTAACATTTGCTCTCTGTTTACAAATAATCTTAAATATGCACATTTATTATAGTTGCAAACTAAATAGCAATACATACATGATGCTGTACAACCTGATGATGTATATGGTACTAAATAGTTTGATGTTTTATGGTTTTCTACAAATTTGTGCGTTTTTCTTACTCCAATAATTAAATTTTGTTTCATATATGGAAATTCTTTATTTTCTTTTTTTCTCATTTCTTCTATATTATTATGATTCTCTATTTCTACTTTAGGTATTTCTTCATATTGCTTCATTAATTGTTTTCCTAAAGGGTATTCTAATATTTCTTTTTCATAATAAATCGCTTTTGGTTTAAACATTTCTTTACCTCTAATAATTTTTTATTAGTTTAACCAGAAATGTTCATACTATTCTGTGTTTATATTGATAAAAAAGATGGAATTTTATATTTCCTCATAATTTATCAATTTAATCTGATTTGAAATAAAATCTTTATTATTATCTATATCTTTTGACAAATCTGTTGAAAGATACTTTTTATTATCATCTGCAAAGACTGTAACTACCGGATTTTTTAATTCTTCATTTAACAAAATACTTCCTAAAAAATTCGCACCAGACGAGATTCCTACTCCCAATCCCAACTCTTTTGACAATCTTTTTGACATATTTATTGCATCATCGTCATTTATTAGAATAATTTTATCTATCTTTGTTCTGTCAAGTAATTCTGGAACAAAATCATCCCCTATACCTTCTATTTTATGTTGTGATATCTTCTTTCCTTGTGATATTATTGGCATTTTATCAGGCTCTATTGCAACTATTTTTAAATCATTAAATTTTTCTTTAAGTTTTTCACCTATCCCCATAAGTGTTCCACCTGTTCCTACACCAGAAACAAATCCACCTATATTCTCTGGTATTTGACTTATTATTTCAGTTCCTGTTGTTTCATAATGAGCTTGAAAATTATCAATATTTGCGAATTGGTTTGATAAAAATCCATTCTTTTCTTCCGCTAATTTTTTAGCTTCTTCAACACATCTTATAAATCCGCCCTCTTCTTTAGATACTAATATAATATTAGCTCCAAAACTTTTCATTAATTCTACTCTTTCACTACTTGCCCAGTCTGGCATGAAAATGTATACTGGATGATTATAGTATGTTCCTAAAGCTGCTAAAGCAATCCCCGTATTTCCACTTGTTGCTTCTATTATAGGCATACAATCCTTTAATTCTCCACGTTTCTTTGCATTTTTTATGATATAATATGCAACTCTATCTTTTATACTTCCTGTTAAATTATAATATTCTAATTTTATATATATACTTTTTATTTTTCCATTATATTCATAGTTTAGTTTTATCATTGGTGTATTACCTATTAGTTTATTCTCCATAACACATTAAACCTCCTAAAAGAGTTTTTATATTTAATGTTAAAATCTCTATAATAAAAAAATCAACATATATTTATATAATATATGTTAATTATCTCCAATTTGTTATGTATATATTCTAATAAATTATTAACTTTCACCAACTACAATAGTCAATACCAATGCATCTACTAAACCTGTATTTTCATCATAATCGACATCAATATTATAAGTTTCTCTTCCATGCTCCTCCATAAAAGTTTGCAATGTCGTAACAACATCTGGATTATTCGTAGTTCTATCTAAAACTATTCTTAATTCAGTATTTGAAACCACTTCCAAATTATTTAT
>CAWVDV010000021.1:0-3730 GCA_963928115.1 Bacillota bacterium
GAGCAGGAAAGACCACTACAATTAGAATGCTTCTTGGAATTATCAAAAAAGATACTGGTGAAATAACTTGGAATGGTAAAAAGGTAGAAAGGAAAAGTGTAAATTTTGGATATTTACCAGAAGAAAGAGGCGTGTATCCAAAAACGAAAATATATGACCAATTAATGTATTTTGCAAAGCTAAAAGGTATGAGCGGGAAAGATGCAGATGAAGCAATAAAAAAATGGGCAAAGGTTTTAAAAGTAGAAGAATATATTCAGATGCCAGCAGAAAAATTGTCAAAGGGAAATCAACAAAAGATACAATTTATGACTGCAATCATACATGACCCTGAATTAATCGTACTTGATGAACCTTTTAGTGGTTTAGACCCTGTTAATACAGAAATATTAAAAAATATTATAATTGACTTGGTTAAAGAAGGAAAGTATATTATAATGTCAAGCCACCAGATGTCATCAATTGAAGAGTTTTGTACTGATATTTTAATATTGAATAAAGGCAAAACTGTTTTGAAAGGTAATTTGAAGGAAATTAAAGAAGGATACAAGGCTAATAGATTAGAAATTTCAACTGATAAAAATATTGATGAATATATTAAGAATTTTAATATGGATATTGAATTTTCTAAGAATAATGAGTATTCAGTGAAGATTGATTCTGAAGAAAATGCTCATCAATTGTTGGAGAAATTGGTGGATGACCATATTGTTGTAAACAAGTTTGAGATTAAGAAGCCAACTTTGAATGATATTTTTATAGAGAAAGTAGGTTAATTTGAAAAATAATCAGCATCTTGCGTCGTTAAACGTCGTTTGAAATTTAATCAACGTACAAAAGTACGCCTCATAAATTTCAAACTTGTTTGCCTAGCAATATACTAATCCTTTTTCAAATTAAAGTATAAAGAAGAAAGGAATAGGATAAAATGAGAGATTTAAGAACAGTAATTGCTTTTACAATTAAGGATATGGCGAAAAGAAAATCCTTTATTGTTTCAACTTTAATTATTTTAATATTAATAGTAGTAGGATTTAATATTCCAAATATAATAAGTGCAGTAACAGATGATGACGAATCTTCTGGCAAAGAAAAAATATTAATAGTCGATAGTACAAATTTATTTGAAGGAACATTGCAAAGCTTAAACCAAATGGATTTAGGATATACATTTCAAATTGCTAATAATGATATTTCTTTTGATGATATAAAAACTAGAATAGAAGATAAAGATATTAATGAAGCAATTGTTATAGAACAGAAAGATGATGGGACTTATAAATTAAGATATATAGTAGAAAATATGACACAATTAGCATCTGCTCCAGAAGATTTGATTAATGCAATAAACACAGTTTATACAAATTTGCAAATTTCAAAATTAGGTTTAACACAAGAACAAATAGCAAGTTTAGCTCCTAATTTTGAATTTACAATAGAACAAACAGAAGAACAAGAAGTAAGCGGTAATATAGGTGTAATAATGCTATTGTCAATAGTATTATTCTATGCAATATACTTCTGTGCATATCAAGTATCAAGTTCAATTACAACAGAAAAAACTTCAAAAATAATGGAAACATTAGTAACATCTACTTCACCTAAAACAATAGTATTAGGAAAAACAATTGGAATTGGAATTGTCGGATTAATACAAATATGTATTATAGTTGCAACAGCTTTAATATCTGCAAAGGTATTTTTAGAACCAGAATTGTTAGATGCAGTTTTAGATATGACTAAATTCACACCATATCTTGCAATTATTACAATTGTATACTTTATCTTAGGATATTTTGCATATGCTTTACTATATGCTCTAACTGGTTCAACAGTAAGCAAACCAGAAGATATACAATCTGCAAATACACCTGTTGCAATACTTGCAGTAATTGGCTTTTACTTGTCATATTTTACAATGATGAATCCAACAAGCGAGTTAAATCAATTTGCAGCAATATTCCCAATTTCATCACCATTTTGTATGCCATTTAGAATTATGATGGGAATTGCATCAACTTCAGAGATAGTATTATCAATTGTTGTATTAATTATTACAATTTTGGTTATTGCAAAAGTTGCAATTAAAATTTATTCAAATGCTATATTGAATTATGGAACTAAAATGACATTTAAAGATATTGTTAAAGTTTACAGAGATAAAAATAACTAAAGTTGAAATCAATTACTAATGTGATATTTTGTAAGAACAAGAGCCAATAAATATTTTTAGGTTCTTTTCTTTTTTTCTCAAAAGACCTTGACAGTTTACGATAATAAAGATAAAATATAATAGGTAGGAAAAAATATATGAAAAGATAATTAATATATATTTTATTCGAACATTGAAAATTAAATAAGAAAGAGGTGTATAATTATGACAATCGTAATTGTTATCGTCTCTGTCTTAATCTCATTTGCAATTGGAGTGCCAGTTGGTATGGCATATAGAAAAAAAGTTGCAGAATCTAAAATTCAAGGTGCAGAAAATGAAGCAAAAAGATTAGTTGATTTAGCTAAAATAGAAGCAGAAAATTTGAAAAAAGAAGAAATTTTTAAAGCTAAAGAAGAAATTATGAATAGCAGAAAAGAATTAGATCAAGAGATTAAAGAAAGAAGAGGCGAAGTACAAAAACAAGAGTCAAGATTAATTCAAAAAGAAGAAAACTTAGAAAGACGTTCAGAAAATTTTGAGAAAAAAGAAAGAGAGATTGAAAGAGAACTACAAGAAGTTGAAAAACAAAAAGAAGAAATTAAAAAACTTCATGAACAAGAAGTAGTTGAACTTCAAAAAATAGCATCTCTAACAAGAGAAGAAGCTAAAAAGAGATTGTTATCTGAAATGGACAAAGAACTAACTGCTGAAAAGGCTGCTTTAATTAGAGAAAAAGAGCAAAAAGCAAAAGAGACAGCAATTAAGCAAGCTAAAGAAATTTTGTGTTATTCAATCCAAAAATGTGCAGCAGACCATTCTCAAGAAACAACAGTATCAATAGTTTCATTACCAAATGATGATATGAAGGGAAGAATTATTGGTAGAGAAGGAAGAAACATAAAAGCTCTAGAAACATTAACAGGAATCGATTTAATAATTGATGATACACCTGAAGCAGTAGTATTATCTGGATTTGACCCACTAAGAAGAGAAGTTGCTAAAATTGCTTTAGAGAAATTAATTGATGATGGAAGAATTCATCCAGCAAAAATTGAAGAAATGGTAGAAAAAGCCAAAGAAGAAGTAGAGAACACTATAAAAGAAGAAGGAGAAAGAGCAGTTTTAGAAACTGGTGTAATTGGACTTCATCCAGACATTGTTAAATTATTAGGAAAATTAAAATATAGGACAAGTTATGGACAAAATGTTTTAAATCATTCTATTGAAGTTTCTAATTTAGCAAGAATTATGGCAGATGAGTTAGGTTTAGACACTAAACTTGCAAGACGTGCTGGATTATTACATGATATTGGAAAAGCTTTAGACCATGACATGGAAGGAACTCATGTTGAAATTGGGGTAGAAGTATTAAAGAAATATAAAGAAAATCCACTTGTAATAAATGCTGTTGAGGCACATCACGGAGATGTAGAACCTCAGACATTGGAGGCAGTTTTAGTACAAGCAGCAGATGCAATATCAGCTTCAAGACCAGGTGCAAGAAGAGAAACTTTAGAGGCATATATTAAGAGATTACAAAATCTTGAAGAAATTGCTGATTCTTTTGATGGAGTT
>CAWVDV010000022.1:0-3700 GCA_963928115.1 Bacillota bacterium
CAAGAAGATTTAGCAGCAGAACAAAAAGCAAGAGCAACATATGAAAAATTAATAGACTTATGCCGAGATAATCCAGACGTATTAGACCCATTAAGATATTTAAGAGAAAGAGAAATAGTACACTTCCAAAGATTTGGTGAAGCATTAAGAGGTGTTCAAGACAAATTAGCTGAAAAGAAATATTATATGAATGATAATAATTGCTAATTTTAATTGAAATTCATATTACAAAAAACTGTATTCTTTAATATCCATAGAATACAGTTTTAACATTAATTATCTGGAAATACAATTCCACTAATACATTTATCATAGATAAATTGTTTTAAATCCTCCATATCATTTGTTTCATAATATTTTATTAATTTTTCTCCAAACGTAATATCTTCATCAATTGGTATACTTATTACACCTTTTCCATTTTGTATCATTATTTTATTTGCAAATAACATTGCTGTTCTTTTATTTCCATCTGTAAAAAATTGAGTTCTCATTAAATAACACATAATTGTAATAGCTCTTTCTGTTATACATTCAATTTTGTTAAAATTCTCCAAATCTTTACTTGTTTTATCTTCATTAGGTAATTCAGGTTTCCATGTTGTTCCACCAATTGAAACTTCATAAATCCTAACTTGTCCAGGTCTATCTATTAAATTACTACCAACTAAACTGTTAATAGATTTAAGCATATTTAAGTCATTTTCTGCATCGATAGAATTTAAAACAAATAACCAAGCATGTTTTAAATTATTAATAGTTTGAATTTCATCTATTCTAAGACGAGCAACATTCCCACCATCATATATTCTTTGAGTTTCTGGATATGTAACATCTATTCCTTCAATATGGGAACTTTTCCATATACTATCGACAATGCATCTTTTGGCTAAAAAAATATTTTGTTCTTTTGTCATATTATATTTATCATTCATCTTCTCAAATCCTTTCTTAAATCAAAAACATTATAACATAAATCACATTAAAATTCTATAATTACATCAAAAATTTCGATTTTTTTGAAAGTGTGTCAAAAATAAATTATTTGATGTAAATATCCAAATATGTTACAATAGCCATGTAGCATAAAGGAGGAAAAAGTATCATGAACAATACAATAAAAACAGAAATAAAAAAACGTTTATTTGAACTAGCAGATGAAAAATACAAAGAATTTCATAGTGGACTATGTCCAAATACAGACAACATATTAGGAGTAAGAGTACCAATATTAAGGGACTATGCAAAACAATTGGTAAAAGAAAACGACATACAATACTTGTTAGAAAACATAGATGATGAATGTTATGAAGAAATAATGTTACAAGGTATGATAATAGGACAAGCAAAGGAAAAAGATTTCGAAAAAATTAAAAGATGGATACAAGATTTTATTCCCAAAATAGATAACTGGGCAGTTTGTGATGTTTTTTGTGCAGGATTGAAATTTACTAAAAAATATAAAAAAGAAATGTGGCAATTAATACAAGAATATCTAAAGTCAAGTAAGGAGTTTTACTTAAGATTTGCAATAGTTATGATTTTAGATTTCTATATTAAAGAAGAATATCTAGATAAGGATTTAGAAATATTCAATAATATAAAAAGTGATAAATACTATGTTCAAATGGCAGTTGCTTGGGCAATTTCTATATGCCTTATAAAATATTATGATAAAACAATTGAATTTTTAAGAAGCGGAAATTGTAGGCTAGATGATTTTACATATAATAAATCATTGCAAAAGGCAAGAGAGTCTTATAGAATTTCAAAAGAACAAAAAAAAGAACTCCAAGCAATGAAAAGAACAAAATTACAAAATTTTATTAAATTTTTATAAAAACTGTTTCACAAAAATACAATTTATGATATATTGTAAAAGATTAAAAAATAAGAGAGAAAAGGAATGAAATTTATATGAGAGAAGGAAGAAGAATAGAAGGAAAAACACAAAAGCCAAAAAGAAAGATGACACCTGAACAAATAGAAAAAAAGAAGAAAAATATAATAAGGACATTTATAACAATAGTTGCATTATTAGTAATTTTCATAATAGCAATGATTTTAAACAATTTTATCATACTAGACAATAACAAAACAACAAACTTAGTTATAAACAATAGAAATGTAACTTCAAATCTAAAAAATGATATTTTAATAGAAGATGATATAATCTATTTATCAGAACCAGACATAGCTAACTTTTTTGATAAATACATATATGAAGATGATGAAACAAACCAAATCATTACAACATATGACAAAAAGATAGCTGCAATAGGGTTTGAAGATAATGTAATAAACATTAATGGTTCAGAAAAAGAAATATATGCTCATGCAATAAATCGAGACGGAACAATATATCTACCTATTTCCGAAATGGATGATGTATATGATATTGAAATAGACAATATTGAAGAAACAAAAGTTATTACAATGGATTCTTTAGATAGAGAACAAAAAAAGGCAATAGTAACTTCAAATCTAGCAGTTAAATCATCTACAAACTTTATCGCAAAAACAGTTGATAGAGTTAATAAAGGTGATACTGTAATAGTTATTTCTTCTGAAAATGGATATTCAAGAATCAGAACTGAAAATGGAAAACTTGGATATGTAAAAACTAAAAAATTAGAAAATGAGTTTACTGTTAGAGAAGACATGGAAGAAGAAAAACAAATAGAAGGAAAAATAAACTTAACTTGGGATTATTTTTCACAATATGGTTCAGCTCCAGATAGAAGCGGAACTACAATAGATGGTGTAAATGTAGTTTCTCCAGCATTTTTCTACTTAGATACTGATGGCGAACTTAAAGAAAATGTAGGGGAGAGTGGACAAGCATATATCGAATGGGCTCATAGTAATGGATATAAAGTATGGCCAATGGTTGCAAATGCAGAAGCAGCAACTGAAAGTTTAGAAATTACATCAGAAATTATGAATAGTTATACAAAAAGACAAGAACTAATAGAAGACATTGTAAATTATTGTGTAGAATATGATTTAGATGGTGTAAATATTGATTTTGAAAATATGAAACAAGAAGATGTTGATATGTATTCAAGATTTATAATTGAATTAACACCAAGACTAAAAGAAATCGGATTAGTAACTTCAGTTGATGTAACAGCTCCAGATGGTAGCGAAACTTGGTCAATGTGTTTTGATAGAAATGTTATAGGAGATGTAGCAGATTATATAGTATTTATGGCATATGACCAATATGGAGTGTCAAGTACAAAACCAGGAACAACTGCTGGATATAACTGGGTCGAATTAAGTCTAAATAAATTTTTAACAACAGAAGAAATAGAACCAGAAAAAATAATTTTAGCAGTTCCTTTATATACAAGAGTTTGGACAACAGATGCAAATGGAGAATTAGTAAGCAATCCAACAATAGCTATGAAAAATATTGACAACACAATACCAGATGGTGTTGAAAAACAATGGGATGATGAGTTAAAACAAAACTACATAGAATACGCTGTTGGAGATAATATAAGACAAATTTGGATAGAAGATATAGATTCATTAAGAGCAAAAGTTTCATTAATTACTGAAAATAACTTAGCAGGTGTTGCATCATGGCAAAAAGGAATGGAAACAGATGAATTTTGGACAATGCTAAAAGAAGAGTTATATTAGGGACGTGCCAAATCGTTTCATTTTGAAACAAAAGGGACAGACCTAATTA
>CAWVDV010000023.1:0-12165 GCA_963928115.1 Bacillota bacterium
CTGTTTATGAAACGCTTTTTTCTGTTGGTTCTTCTTCGCTGCCACACGCGATATTCACCACACCTGCACTCACACACATAATTCCCAAAAATGCGTTTAACAAACTTCCTTCAAAAACTGCACTGACTATCAGATTTCCAGCAACTATTGAGAGTGTAGCACTAATAAAAGTATTTGTTGACTTTGTCCGTTTCATATAATTACCTCCTTGTACTACTCGGAGGCATACCCTCCGAGAATTTATCTATTCCCATTGGGTACAGCATAAAGCTACTTTTATTATATCACATTATATAACATTTTTCAAATTTCACTCGTAATCCTCAATTAATTGATTTAATTCTTGTTTCCCGATTTACTTCTATTCCCTTCTCCATTTGAACTTTATCTGTTTCTGGCAAATAATCAGTAGTAATACTTGTCTCTTCTAATAGCTTTTCAGTTCCATCACTTAATCTTTCATAAATAACAACCTTGCCATCCAAGTCTTTAACTAGATAATGTTCCCCACATTCCCCTTCTTTTTCAACATACACAACAACTTCATTACTCTTAAAAGTTTCCACCATATACTCTGGATACATCTCTTTCAATTCTGCTTCAGTCTTATTCACTAAATCTTCAGGTATATTATTGTATTGACTTGTTATATGTCCACATTCTTTATAATATATTCTAACAGTAAAAGAACAATTTGGAGATATTTTTACTTCCTCTGCATTTGTTTCCACTAGCTCATTTTGTTGCATCTCCTCATATTCGTCCGTACATTCATCTAAGATATTTTCTTCAGCAACTTGTGTTTCAACATTTGACTGTTCTTGATTATCATTTGGCCTTGATATTACAACTGCAGTTATCATTGCTCCTAAAATTACAATTACACATATTAAAACTGTTATTATTTTATTCATAACAAACCCTCCATAAATACTTTTTATTAGTATTTACAGTTTTGTTAGAATTATACAATTAACATGTTTTTAGATAATTTGCAACTGCTTGTTTTATAAATTCATTAATTGATATATTCTTTTCTTCTGATTTTAGTTTTACTTCATTATGAAGTTCTACTCCCAATCTAACATTTAATGAACCTTTACATTGTTTTTCAGGTTTCATATTATACTCTTTGCAAGTTTCTAAATAATGATCTATTGCATCTTTAAAATCTTTTTTCAATTCTTTTACTGTTTGACCTTCAAATGAAATAGAATCATGTTTTAGTCCTTCTATTTGTCCACAAAAACATTCATCTTCATCACTATATTCAATTTTTGCATAATATCCTTTATATTTCATTACATTTTTCATAATACTATATCACCTCTAATTTCTTTAAATTTTCAATTAAAATATCTAATTGATATCTTTTTAAAATATTACCTGGATGTGGTCTATGTAATTCAACTTTTAATCCAGTCTTATATTCTATAAATACCACTCTCGAACCCGATGTCTTGCCTTTATTACTTTCAACAAAACCTACTGATTCTAACAAAGTCTTTGCTTCATTATATGTAAAATCTTTTGGTTTAGTTTTTAATCTATTTATTAGTTTTTCTTTTTTACTCATTTATTATACCTCCTTTTTTCATAATTTGCAACTATTTTTAGTCGCACTTTAGTGCATTTTGAGGCCGTCCCCATTGCACTCAACCTCCAAAATAATTTCTCCATTTTCATCTGTCCTATAGATTTTCGTGCCATTTATCCTTTCAAGAACTTCTGCTGTCGGATGACCAAACATATTATTTTTTCCAACTCCAATCAAACAAATTTTAGGATTAACCTTTTCAAAAAAACTTTGTGTTGTTGAAGTTTTAGAACCATGATGTGCTACTTTTAAAACATCTGATTTTAAAATAGATTCTCCTTTTTCTTTATAAAAATCCAAAATCTTTTCTTCTGCTATAGCTTCAATATCTCCAGTAAATAGCATTGAAAATTTACCATATCGCAATTTCATAACCATCGCATTATTATTCAAAACATTTTCTTGTATTTGCTCTTCAATTGGCCATAAAATGTCAAAATACAAATTTTTTTCAATCTTTAAACAATCTCCCTGCTTTAGAACTTTTACTTTAATTTTTTTATCTTCTACAATCTTCAAAAATTTTTGATAATTTTCCGAGTCCTGTTCTTGTTTTGATATATATACTTGTCCAACTCTTAACTCTTCCAAAATGGTTAAAATCCCACCAACATGGTCTTGGTCAAAATGAGATATAAATACATAATCTAACTTTGTATAACCCCTGTCTAAAATATATGGTAATAATGTACTCTTCCCCACATCATATTCTTCAGACATACTTCCACCTCCATCTATTAAAATCGTTTTATTTTGAGGTGTAGTTATAAATGTACAATCACCCTGTCCAACATCAACAAAATGAATTTTCAATTTTTCAGGAATAGTATTTAGAATAAAAACCAATGAAACCAAAACTATCAAAACTTTCAAAACCTTATTTCTATTTTGCCTAAACTTAAACTTCAAAAGTGCTACTAAGTTTCTAATTCTTATACTTGTAAAATCAGGTTCTTTTAAATTAAATGATATATAAATTTTATTAATGACAATTACACATATATAATAGATTACTATTTGCCAAACTTTTGGGGTTGGAATATATATTTTTGAAAACGGCAAATGACTAATCTCAGATATACTAATCAAAATTTGGATTCCTACTGACATAAAAATTGATAGTATTTTTGCGATTTCTATTGATATAAATGATATAAGAATACAAACAAATCCTACAATAATAATTGGACCGATAATGATACTTACTAAAATATTTGAGATAAAAAAATATATTCCCAATATATTAAAATTAAATAACAATATTGGTAAAATCACTATTTGTGCAGAAAGTGTAACTGAAAGCATTTCCTTTATTTTATCCATAAATAATATAAATTTTCGATTTATTTTATATCTAATTTTTTTATTTCGTATTTTTAATTTTCTTAAAAAATTATAGACGTTTTTATTAAAACAAACAATTCCAATTGTTCCTAAATATGATAACTGTAAGCCCACATTTAATATTAAAAATGGATTATATATTAATAAAATAAGAAGTGATAAACTAATTGAAGTCCAAATGTCATTTTTTCGATGAATCAATTTAGAAATTAACATGATTATTCCCATGATACTTGACCTTACAACTGATGGCATAAAACCTGTTATAAACACATACATTACTAAAATTATTATTGTTATAATCCTTGTTTTTCTTTTTCCAATCCCTCTTTTTAGCAATAATTCTATTCCTATGACTATATAAGTTATATGCATCCCTGATATTGCTAAAACATGAGAAATATTTGCTATTTTAAAATCATCATTTACTTCTTCTTCAACTTTACTTGTATCTCCCAATATTAAACCTGTAAATATAGCACTATACTTTTCTGGAATTAATTTATTTATATTTTCTTTTATTTTTAAATTAATATTATTTGCAAAAGTAAAAATTGGATTATTACTATTTTTAGCTAAAATCTCTATGCTATCAGCTTTAATTGTTCCATAAATTTTAATTGATTTTAGATATTCTTTATAATCAAAACCACCATAATTTCTAGCTTCTGATGGCTCTACAAATTCTCCTTTAATCAAAATCTTATCTCCATATTCTAATTCAATATCTTTGTTTTTATTTACACTTAAAATCAAATGAGTATCTTTATACTCAGTTTTAATTTTATATGTATCTTTATATTCTTTTTCTTCTTTATTACTATCTACTATGGCAATAAGAGTTAATTCTTCTCCATCTTTATACACATTTTCATATTTTTCATTTTGGAAATTGACTATAAGATTCGAAATTATTGAAATTATAATAATTAAATAAATTGACTTTCGATTAAAAAATATCTTTATATATCTAAAATACCTTCTTGGTGATAGAATATTCCATTTATTTTTTGATAAAAAAGTTTTTAATATTAAATATATTGCAGCTATAAAAATATAGAAAAGGGCTACACTAAAATTAAAGTATAGCCCCCATAATATACCTATCATATACCCTATAACTGCAATTAAAATCGGTCGTTCCTTCAAAATTTTCCTCCTTTAATTGCTTTCTTTTCATTCTTTAGTTAAAAATTCTTCTTGCTCCTACATAATTATTGTTGTAATATCCTGAATTAATTGTATCTGTTGTAACACCTGTTGTTTTATTTTCTGCATGTACTATCATTCCTCCACCAATATAAATTCCAACATGATTAATTCCAGATTTACCAAACATTACTAAATCTCCAGGTTGTAAATTTGCTCTTGATACTGCAGTACCATTACTATATTGTCCTGCTGCTGTTCTGTTTAAACTTACTCCAAATTGTTTATATATATATGAAGTAAAACCTGAACAGTCAAATCCAGTACTTGGTGAAGACCCACCATAAACATATTTATAACCTATATATGATTTAGCTTTCGCAACTACTGCTGCTCCTGAGCTAGAAGCTGATGATGTTGTACTTGCTGTTGTATCTTGTGTTTGTGTACTTGTAGTTGACCTTCTTGTAGTTGATGACCTTGAAGTTGTTTGTCTTGTTGAAGATAGTAGGTTTGTTGCAATATAACCATCTCTTCCATTTACTGTTACTTTGCTCCATCCACCTTCTTCTGATTGTACTACAACTTCTGTATTCATAGTTGCATTTGTTACAATTTCAGATGATGTATTTGGTTCTTTCCTAACATTAACTGTTGATGCACTAACATACATCGTTTTTTGACTATTTTGTGCTTGTTCTTGAGCTGCTTGTTGTTCAGCTGCCTCTTGTGCAGCTTGTTGTTCTTGTGCTATTTTCTCTTGTTCAGCTTTTGTTAGGATTTTTTCTTTTCTTATCCAACCTTTTGTATTTTGAGTTTCTACACAAACCCAACCATTTATGATTTCAGTTACATTAACTTCTTCATCTTTCTTTACTTCAATTGTTTCTGTTGCATTAATTACAGGAACAATTTTCAATTTTGTATTTTCTTCAATAATATTCTTTCCTAATTCTATCTCATCTTCTGTTTGTTCACTTTCTTGTGAATTTTGCTCTGCATTCTCCACATTTTGTTCTTCTTCTGTTGATGTTATATTATTTTCATCTCCGAGTATTAGTCTCTTGATTGTTTACTTGTTCAGTAACAGCTATTAAATCTTTTCTTATATATCCTGTTATTCTTCTTGCTACTACTTTGTACCAATCTCCTTCTTGTTCTACTATTTCAACTTCTTCATTTAATGTAAGTTGTTCTAATATTGTGCTATTTTCATCTGGTGATTCTCTAAGATTAGCTAAATCTACTGTTACTTTTGCAGTATTTGCTGCTAAACTCATATTGATAAAAAACAAACTTGCTACTACCATTGCTGCCACAATTAGTATGTTTTTTATGTCTTTTTTTACTTTCATTTTCATATTACTCCTTATTAAATAATATATACATCCTGTTTTTGTAACATGCCTAGTATATAACACAATTTGAAAATTTGTCAAGTTTTTTGAAAAATTTGTTGGAATGCCTTGACATTTAAGGCATCTTATAATATAATATTTTAGCAATTATTAAATGATTAATTTTAGATTGAAACTTCTCCCCGGTGGTTTTAATTTAAAACTAGCTTCATTAAATAATTTGTATATAATATTTAAGAAATTTAATTTTAATAAGAAATAGGAGGGTACGTATTACCATGAATAATACTACATATAGTGCAAAAAAAGGTGAAGTTGAAAGCAAATGGTATATAATTGATGCAGCTAATAAACCATTAGGTAGAGTTGCAACAGAAGCTGCAAAATTATTAAGAGGAAAACACAAACCAACATATACACCTAATATTGATACAGGTGATCATGTTATAATTTTAAATTGTAAAGATGTTATTTTAACAGGAAACAAATTAAATCAAAAAATTTATAGACATCATTCAGGATACATTGGAGGAATGAAAGAAGTTCCAGCCAAAGTAATGCTTGAAAAAAATCCAGAAAAAGCAATGACTTTAGCTATCAAAGGAATGTTACCTCATAATTCTTTAGGTAGACAAATGGCTAAAAAGTTAAGAGTTTATGCTGGAGCAGAACATGAAAATCAAGCTCAAAAACCAGAAGTATGGGAGGTAAAATAGAATGGCAAAAAAAGATAATATTGTTTTTTATGGTACAGGTAGAAGAAAAAGCTCTATCGCTAGAGTTAGATTAGTTGAAGGTTCTGGAAAAATCACAATAAACAAAAAAGATATTGATGAATTCTTTGGACCAGAAACTTTAAAAGTTATCGTTAGACAACCTTTAACAGTTACTAATACAACAGCTAAATATGATGTAATTGCAAGTGTTAAAGGTGGAGGATTTACAGGTCAAGCTGGAGCAATCCGTCATGGTATTGCTAGAGCTTTAAATGAAGCAAATAGCGAATATAGACCAGCTCTTAAATCAAATGGATTCTTAACAAGAGATCCTCGTATGAAAGAAAGAAAGAAATATGGTCTTAAAAAAGCTAGAAAAGCTCCACAATTTAGTAAGAGATAGAAAAAATTGGAACAAATCGTTCCAATTTTTTTGTTTAAGGTTCCAATTTGGAACCACATATATTTATATAAAATTATTAAATTTTCTCAAACCTTTTATTCACTACATTCCAATTAAGAATATTCCAAAAAGCAGCAATATAATCTGGTCTTTTAGTTTGATACTGTAAATAATAAGAATGTTCCCACATATCCAATACTAAAAGTGGCTTACACCCCCACAAAGTCAAATCTTGATGCTTTTCACATTGTAAAATCTCTAACTTATTCCACTTTGGAATCCATGCTAAAATACACCAACCGAGATGCCTCAACCGCTTTACTTGCCTCTGTAAATTGATTTTTAAAAGCATCATAACTGCCAAAATCTTTTATTATTTGTTCCATTAATTTTGTATCTGGCTCTGTCGGAACAGCTGGCCCCATATTTTCAAAAAATAACTCATGTAATATGACACCAGAACCAAAAAAACTTAAATTTTTCTCTAAACATTTTATATTTGAAAAATCATTTTGTTCTCTTGCCTTTTTTAATTCTTCTTGTGTCTTATTTGTGTTATCTACATACCCTTTGTATAGAATTTTATAATGTAACTCCAAAGTTTGGCTTGAATAATATGGCTCTAGAGCATTTAAAGGATATGGTAATTCAATCATCTTTAACATTTTTCATCTCTCCTTACAAAATTTTGTTTAAAACCTCCCCAAATAGTATATTCTATTTCAAGAAATTCTATACTAAATAATTCCCTACTACCTTTTTAGTATATTAGGTTAGGAAAGAATTAAATTTTAGCAAGGAAAATTACATTTAAAAGGCAAAGGCGCATACTTTTGTATGTAACTGCGTTTTAAATGTAATTTGACACAGATAAAATTGTAATTATTTTCTAACCCTACTCAACTAACTCAATTGCATCACTCTGATTTAATCCTTCCAAATTATAATACGTACTTGGAATATTTCCAACAATAACATTCTCAATCAAAAGCACCTGATTAGTAATTTGCCTTTCAATATTATCAAAAGGAGTCAAAATTGAAACATTACATTTAACCTCTAAATACACTCTATGCAAAGTTTGATTAATCCCTTGTGCTGTAAATTCACTTCTTAAATCAGTCTCAACATTTCCTATTGTAGAAATCCTAATTTTAATACCCGGTCCTCTTCCTGCCAATAATTTAAAACCTGTAAAACTCCCAAGTGCTATCTCTATATCATCTCTTCCCTTATTATCTAATTCAATTTGTATTTTATTTGCTACATCTGAAATTATTTCATTAATTGGTACTACATTTGATTTTATCATAGTTATATTTCCATTAGAATCTTTTTCAATCGTAAATAATTCATCATAACTATGTTCTCTCATAACATTTGTTGCCTGTTCATTTGATACTATTGTTGCGATTGATTTTGCTTCATTTTCACATAGAGTATCAAATATTGGCAACACTGAATCTAAAATAATTTTTACAGTTAAAAAAGCTATTATGAAAATTGTTAAAATCCTTATTAACTTTTTTGTCTTTTTATTTTTGAAACTACTTCTTGCTCGAAAAAAGATTTTAGGAATTCTTATTCTTGGTCTTGAATAAATTTTATACATAATTACTTACTGAACCTGTTTTAACATATTTAGGAATAAATAATTTTTGCCCAGGTTGTATTAAATTTTCATCTTCTATTCCATTTGCTCTTACAATATTATCAACTGTACTTCCAAACTCTTTTGCTATATTCCACAATGTATCATCTTTTTTCACTATATACATCAAAATGCTATAATCTTCTTCTTCTCTTTCTCCATTAGTTTGTATCTCATTCATTACATTCATATTTGCAGTTTTATAAGTTTGCAAATCCATTTTTGCATCAATATTGCTTGTAACAAGATTTCCTTCTTGAATAATAAAATCTTGATTTATTATCTCCATATCAGTTCTGGTATTTACATTTTCTCCATCTTCTATTCCATCCATTGTATATTCAAAAGGAATTTTAGTTGTTCTTGTATCTACCTGCATATCATTACTAGATATTATAAATCTTAATTCCATTGAACCTTCATACATTATTTTATTACTAAATTTACTTTCATTCTCAATTATTGGAATTACTTCTACATCTAATATATTTCTATTATCTAATCCTTCTACTTCTACTTTTTCTCTAATTTGAATCATTCCAGAAGTATTTCTTTTTGCTATCATAGTTGTTATTTGTTTTTTGTTATATTCCAAACTTTCAGATGGACTATATAAATCTTGTATAAATGTAATTTGTCTTTCTTCATAGACAGATGCTGAAATTTCTACTTCTATTTCTACATACATACTATGTTCTTCAATTGCATTCAATTTTAAAAGCATATTTTTTATTTCATAATTCATGTCACAAACATTATTTTCATTAACATTTTGAATATCTATAAATCCTACAATTGGAATTTTTGTGTTTACTGAATTAATACGATTATCTTCTGTTAGATATAAAATTCTCACTTGTGCTTCTGCTTTTGTTAATATTTTATTATAGCTAACTTTAACATCTTTATCACAAATGTTTATATCTACTTTTAATATTTCAGCTATATTATCAACATTATTTACTGAAATTGTATCTTTTGCATAAATTTTTGTTGCCCCACTACCTACTAAAGAATTCACATTAGCATCTTCTCTTAACATTTGCATATCGCCTGAATTTTGAATATCACTTACTATTGAAATATCTTCTTTTGAATAAATGTTGTAACTTACTTCTATTGTTGCTTTTATTCCTATTTTTCTTCCATTTATCACTTTGCTTTCCATAGATTTTACTTTTGTCTCTAATTGACATTCCATTTCTTCATTTATACCTGGCACTTGTATTGATTCTGAAAAGTCTAAGCTTGTAGATAGTCCTCTTATTTTATCTTGCTCATTGTCTGCCATATACATTATATATGTATTTATATTTCCGTCAATTCTTATCTTTCCATCTAGTATCTCCTTTTTATATACACATACAACCCCACTTGTACAAATTGTATTCAAAACATCAGGTTTAGAATCTGGTACAATCATATCCCCTTCTACCATTATTATTTCCTTTTTTGAAGTAATTAATTTGTTTATACATAAATTTTCATTTACTGTTTCAACAACCATTTTTTAACCTCCTTCTCTTTCTTTATAACCAATATATGGCTAAAAAATGTTGTTTATGACTAAATAGACAAAAAAATAAGATAGAAAATCTTTCAATTTTTCCATCTTATTAACCTTTCATCTACCTAAATTTTTCTTATCAACAATATTTATGCCTGAACTGGTGTTGCTCCAGAAGTATCTTCAATACGATTCTTCTTTTTATTATTGAAAGTTGGTGGTATTAATGGGCTATATGAATTTCCATCAAATACATCCACCTCTACTGTTCTAGTTAATACGTCTGTATAACTATAAGTAACATTTCTATTATTTTCTTCATATCTTACAACAAAAATATTAGGATATGCTTTTTCTAATGTTGCTTCTTTTTCAAAGGCTTTACTTCTTCCTAAAGAACCTTTTACTATTATCTTTTGACCCACTTTCTCTAAGATGTCTGTTTTTAGATTTGCTATATCTGAACGACAAATCATTGTATCACCTTCTCTCATAAGATGTCTTAATTTTAGCACTATTAACAGATATTGTCAAAAAATGTAGAATTCAACTAAATCGCTGTAACTCTTTATTTTCAGGTATTACAACGATTTATTGTTGGTTTTTTACAATTGTTTTACAATTATGTTACAATAATATTAAGTTCGTTAATTTTTATTTTGTAGGAAAGTATGTTTTTTCATATTTCTTTAAATTTTTATCATCTTACCAGTTGCACCTACTCCACTAACACCATTTTTACCATCTCTAAGTTCTCCTGCTATATCATCTATTGTTACATATTTATATCTTTCAGTAAAAGCCACTGTTTCTGCTACTATTAATGGGTCTAAAAAATCAATTAATATCCTTGCTGGAGATGACGCAAAATTAGCACCTGCTGACATTATTGCTTCATAATAGCTTTGGCATGCTCCGTGCAAATATTACTAGATTTTTTCCTTCTTCTTTATCATATCTTCTTGCTTCTTTTACTGTTTCAACAAAATATCTTGAATTTCTATAATTATATAAATCATAAAATCCCGTTCCTTTTTTTATCATTCCATCATGTCCTGTAACTACTAATATATCTGGCTTATATACTTTTAGCAAAGAATATATTACTCGTGGTTGTCTATATTCTGGTATGTTCTTAACAATAACATTCAGTCCTAATTTTTGATAATATCTAAATGATTTCTCACTATATTTTTTGTCTCCATCTATATGCAATATTCTGCCTGTTAATATTTTTTGAAATGTTCTATCAAGTCTTTTATTAAGTCTATCTTCAAAGTATGCCATTTCTTGTTTTATATATTTTTTATCTATCTTTTCTAAATCTTCTATATAGCTATCAGCTTCAATTCTATCTATTATTCCTCTTAAAATTGCAATTTTTCCTCTGGGGGTATCTATTATGTTTTTTACTGAAAATAATATATCTTTACCATATGATTTTCTTCCTACTATATCTCCTTTTTTTATTTTCTCCATTATTATCCCATTCCTTTTTGATATTTTTTGAGCTATTATATTCTATGTCAATTTTTGTCAGTTTGTGAAAAGGTTTTTGGGCTAAACTAACATATTTGATTTAATAAAACAAAAAATGGCAACTAATTATTTCTAACTAGTCACCTTTCATAGCAATTTCTATAAATCAAATTTTTCTTTTATCATTTTTGCAACTTCTTTAGCAGATAAGTTTGTATTGTCTATTTTTAAAAAATTTTTAAATATTCTCTCTCCTTCTCCTGGCATAGAATTTAATCTATGTCTTTCAAGAGACCTTAATAAATCTTTTTCACTCCATTCTAAATCTCTTTTTGATTCTTTATACTTAAGTCTGTTTTCAGTTTTATTTCTATGTAATCTTTCTTCTAATGTAGTTTCTAATTCGATAGTATATGTTTCATCAAAAAAGTTCATCCATCTGTCTGTTTCTGCCTTTTCTTTTTCAAAATCATTTTCAAAATCAAAACAACCTGTAAAAATTATTCCTTTTTGATTGCTTTTTGCAAATTCTTTAAAAATCTCATATCTAATAATACTATTTATTCTTAAAAATGCTTCTCTATCATAGTCAAATATTAATCTGACCATTTCTATTGTCATATGATTATAAAATAACTTACATCCTGTTATTTTTGCTAATTCTTGACCTACTGTCATTTTTCCAACTGCTTGAGGTCCAATAATTTGTATGAATTTTGGCATTATGTATCATCTCCAATCATTTCTTTTAGATATTTATTTGTAAATATCTCCTTTAAAGTCCGAATTATTAAAACTTTTTATTTTAAAATCTCCACTCTGTATAATTTCCATATTATTTTGATTATTATTCATTGCTTATCACTCCTATCTATATAAATGAACGATTATCTCTCGATATCTCCATTTATCTTATTTTTTTATTTTATATTAATTAAATTTAATAACATCTTTAATAGAC
>CAWVDV010000024.1:0-3104 GCA_963928115.1 Bacillota bacterium
ATCAAAATAAATGTCGCATGAGAAACGTCCCCAACACGACATCCTAACGCGACATTATCCATAAATTCTATAATCTATATCTGGAAAAACACAATCTTTTTTAGATATGTCTTTCAAAAATTCTTCATCAATTTCATCATCTTTTATTTGATAATATAACTTAGTAAATCTTCCAATATGGTCTTTAATTCTCTTTTTAGCATAATCAACCATAGTACCATTTGTTATAATAAATAACCAATCACTACTTTGAGCAAGTAATAATTCTCTTGCACATTGATTTAGTGCTTTTTTCTTTAATCCTTTTGCATTTGGATAAAGATTTGCAAGTTCACACATTCTATCACCTGCAACATGTAAATGCCTATGAGCATAATCATTTGTTGGATTTAACCATACTTCGCTATATCCATTAGCTCCCCAACTAGAACGGCAAGGAGTTGCGACTTGCATATTTGGATATTTGTCTATAAATTCTGAAGGTGTAATCAATTCAAAATTACAATCGTCATAATAAATTTTTTTAAATAAAATATATAGCCAATAAGGACCTTCATACCACCAATGTCCATAAAGTTCAGCATCATAAGGACAAAGAATAATTGGAGGTGTATCCATATATTTTGATAAATTTTCAATTTGAGCATTTCTACTATCAAAAAAGTGACCTGCCTGTTTTTCGGCAGAATCTTTTGCCCACTGAACATTATAATAATCCTTAAATTCAGTTTTTCCAGTAATTCTATAATATTTAATACCTGTATGCACACGAACACCATTATGTGCAATATATGGTTTTATATAATCATAATCTGCATCATATCCAATATCACGATAAAATTCTCTATAATTAAAATCTCCTGGATAACCATTTATAGAACTCCAAACTTGTCGTGAAGATTCCATATCACGTCCAAATGCAATAACTCCTTGAGGAGAAACTATTGGAGCATAAGTACCATAAATAGGGGTTGGGTCTGCATATAAAATCCCATGTGTTTCTGTAATGATATAATCAATTCCAAACTCTTTTAAATATTTATCGGCTTCTGGAACATATCCACATTCAGGAAGCCAAATTCCACGAGGTTTTCTACCAAAATATCTTTCATATGTTTGAACTCCAACAGCTATTTGTGCTTTAACTGTTTTTTCATTTACATATAAAATTGGAAAATATCCATGTGTAGCGCCACATGTAATAATTTCTAAAACTCCAATATCTTGAAAATGCTTAAATGCTTCTATTAGATTACATTTGTAAACATCTTTAAATAAATATAAATCGTTTGAATATCTATCAAAATAGTAATGAGAAAGTTTATTTAATCTCTCATCACCAGCAGTTCTTTTGATTTCTTTTTCAGATAGCTCAATATGTTGTTTCAAATAATTTATATATTTTTTTTGCAATAATTTATTATCTAACATTGAAAGTAGAGGGGGAGTCATAGACATTGTAATTCTGAAATTAACACCTTCATCTACTAATTTTTGAAAATTTGTTAATAATGGAATATAAGTTTCAGAAATTGCCTCATATAACCAAGATTCTTCTAAATAATCATCACTTTCTGGATGATGTATAAAAGGAAGATGAGCGTGTAAAACAAAACTTACATAACCTTTTTTCTCTTGCATTATAAAAGCTCCTTTCGTGATGAAGGATTTCCAGAAGATGGATTAGATAAATCATATAATTCTTCTATATTTTCATTTTGATAAAGTTCTTTATATAAATCATAAATATTATAAATTTTGCCCATATTCCTAATAAATGAAATAGAAGAAATAGGTTTTGAAACTTGTTCTCCTGTTTTTACATTTTTAAAATAAACCATTTTTTGTTCTTTATTAAATAAAATGTGGTCATTAGGTGATTCTATTTCATTAGAAGTAGAAACATAAATATAATCATCGTGAATTTCTTGTGTTTTAGTTATTGGCCTTCTTCCTAATTCAATACGATAATCACATTTACTATCTGCAACATTTAAATACCAACTGTTTGCAAAATCATTTATTTCGACTTCAAAGCTATAACCAATTGTATCATTATGAACAATTAATACAGGTCTAGTATTTTCAAAGAAATGTTCTCCGTATTTTTCTTCAAAATTTTTTCTATCTTTATCTGATATATCCCAATAAATAAATAGATTTGTAGGAGTTTGTGCCAATACTTTTACAACTGTTTGATTATACCTATATGGCAAATCATAATATTCAACAATTTCAACTTTTTCTTTTTTGCTAGAAGTTTTTTTAGTTGAAGTTTTCTTTCTAGTAGTTGATGTTTTTTTAGTAGTTGTTGCCTTTTTTCTAGTAGAAGTTGTTGATGCTTTCTTTTTAGTACTTGAAGTAGCAGTTGTAGTTTTCTTTTTTGTACTAGCAGTTTTACTTTTGGTTGCTTTACTAGAAGATGTAGAAGCTTTTTTAGTAGTAGATTTCTTTGTAGTACTACTCTTTTTTGCAGTAGAAGTTGCTTTTTTAGGTGTTTTAGCAGCTTTTTTAGTTGTAGTTTTTTCTATATTTTCTTCATTTTTTAATTCTAAATCATTTTGTTCTTTTGTTTTTCTTGGCATTTGATATCCTCCTATGTAATCTTATAATATTTCTTTCTTATATTATAATAAAACAAAAATAAATTCAAGAGTAAAATGTAATTTTTTGAAGTTTTTTGCAATTATTTGAATAAGCCGAATAAAAAATAGAATTTCTAAAACTTGGTAATAAAAATATAAAGATAAGTTAAAGTGAAACTACAAAAATTTTATAATGAAAAAATAATAAAAATTTGACTAAATATTTAATTAATTTGTTTTTTAAAATCTTGAATAAAATCACCTAAAATTTCTTCAATTGGAACTTTAAAAACATATGACAAAGCATATAATTCATAATCTTTTAAAATACGTTTGCCTTTTTCTAATTTGTGTAATGAAGGTTTTGATATATCAATTCCAACTAAAGCTAATTTCGTAGATAAATCCGTAAGAGATAAGTGATTTTTTTCTCTTAACTCCTTAATTTTATTGCTAGAAACATTTAAGTGATTATTAAATTTTGTACATTGATACATTTTAAAATCCTTTCACATTTTT
>CAWVDV010000025.1:0-4566 GCA_963928115.1 Bacillota bacterium
ATAACCAAAAATACAAAAAATAATTCTAAAAGAAATAAAGAAAAAATAATAGAGATAATATTAGAAATAATTAAGACAATACAAGAAGAAAGTAAATATACAATAATTGAAATTGATTCATTAAAAAATACTAATTTAATAAAAGAAGTTTTAGAAATTTCAGATAAAATTGTAGTCCCAACAGAAGGAAATATTCTAGGCGTTAAAGCAACACAAAGATTAATAGAAGTTTTAAAAAAGATAAATACTTTTGAAGAAAAAAGTTTACATATTTTAATAAATAAAACGTCCAAAAATATGATTAGTATAAAAATTTTAAAAGAAATTTTTAAAAGATACAAAGTTATAAAAAATTAAAATATAAAAAAGAAAGAAGGAATAATATGAAAAATAAATTAAATAAAGAAATAAAAAATTATAAATATTAAATTGAAATAAAAAAAGATTTATAAAAAAATAAAAAACAATTAAAAGCAAAAATAAAGAAAATAAATTTTAAAATAATATAATTAATTAAATAAAAAATAAATTAAAATAAAAAGAAAATAATAAAAAAATCAAAAAAATTAGAATAAAATAGAAAAAAATAAAATAAATTAGAAAAAAATAGATAAAAAAGTTTATAAATTGTGGAAAAAGATTTTGAAAATTAATAATAAAAGAAAATTAAATTTAATAAATTAAATTAATTATAAAAAATAAATAAAAAAGAAAGAAGGAATAAATATGGAAATTGAAAATCAATTAAATAATGAAAAGAATATAAATAATAATGTAGAAATTAAAAAAGAGCAAAAAAATTTTTTAGAAACAACTATAGGAAAAATAGTAAACACTGGACTTGACATAGGAATAAGAGCGTTACTGCCAGATTTTTTAGATGAACAAGTAATAAATTTAAAAGACAATTTATTTGAATATGGTTTTAAAGAAGGAATAACAAAAACCATAGATGATGCGATAGATTTAGGAAAAAGTGCGATAGGAATATTTACCGGAAATTTTGAAAATATAGAACAGATGCAAAGTGCAATACAGACCGGAGGATTAATAGATGGATTATCTGATTTATTAGATACGGTTGTAGGTAAAGTTGCTCAAAAAGGATTAATAAATTCAAATGTTTCAAATATATTAACACAAGGAAAAGATATTATATTAGATAATGTTCAAAGTAATATAGAGAAAACATTTGCAGAGCAAGTAACAAATTCAAATAATATTAATGAATATATAAATAATTGGAAAGAAGCTTTTGAAAATAAAGATTTTAATACTATGGAAAAACAATATGAAAAAATAGAGACAGAATTAAAAGAATTAGCACCAATAGAAAACACTATAAATCAAGCCAGAACAATAGAGAACCTACATAATTTAATTAGAAATAACGGACAAGATTTTAATTTAACAAAAGAACAACTAGAATTAGCACAAAAATTAAAATAATTATTATTTAATACTTGAAACAAGTAAAAATTAACGATACAATAAAGAAAATAAAGACATGACAATTAACATTATTACAAAGTTATATTGAAACGGTAAAAAAGATGGAAGAAGAAAAATTAAAAGAAAAAGACATAATAGAAATAATATACAAATCACAAGAAGAACAAATAGATAAAATAATAAAAAAAGTAAATAAAGAAATAAGTGAAGAATTAAAAACAATAAATACAGAAACAGTAATTGGAAACTCAAATAATCCAAAAGAATTAAAAGAAATATTTAATAAAATAGAAGATAATTACAATATAAAAATTACAAAATACAACAAAGAAATGTATAAACAAGGCTTTATAGACAGAGTAAATTTAATGGTAAATTGCTTAAATAGTAAAGAAAAATAATAGAATAAAAGTGGCGTCCCTAAACTGACCAAAAATGGTCAGTCGAAACCTGTCCCCAAAGTGACCAAAACGACGAATTCCCTAAATTTTTTGCCAATTTCACTTGCAAAATTAGGTTTGTTTTAGTATAATACAAATGTAGAAAAATAAAGGAAAAGAGGGAAAACAATGGAAGAAAGACAAGAAAGATTTGACGGAAAAATAATCGAAAGAGACATCGAAAAAGAAATGAGAACAGCATACATTGATTACGCCATGAGTGTTATCGTATCAAGAGCCCTTCCAGACGCAAGAGATGGTTTAAAACCAGTACATAGAAGAATCCTATATGCAATGCATGAAGACGGAATTACATCAGACAAACCATATCGTAAATGTGCAAACACAGTAGGTTCAGTTTTAGGTAGATACCATCCACATGGAGATAGTTCAGTATATGATGCAATGGTTAGAATGGCACAAGACTTCTCAATGAGATACCCACTAATTGACGGACATGGAAACTTTGGTTCTGTTGACGGAGACGGAGCAGCAGCCATGAGGTATACAGAAGCAAGAATGGCTAAAATTGCCCAATACATGCTAACAGATATTGAGAAAAACACAGTTGATTTTATGCCAAACTATGATGATAGATTACAAGAGCCAACAGTATTACCTGCAAGAATTCCAGCATTACTTGCAAATGGTTCTTCAGGAATAGCCGTAGGTATGGCAACAAATATACCACCACATAACTTATCAGAATTAATTGATGGAATTATAAAAATAATTGATGAAGATAATGTTTCAGATGAAGATTTAATGTCAGTTATAAAAGGACCAGACTTCCCAACAGAAGGTATAATTCTAGGAACTGCAGGAATTAAACAAGCATATAAAACAGGTAAAGGAAAAATAACCTTAAGAGCTGAAACAAACATAGAAGAAATGAGTGGTAATAGACAAAGAATCATAGTTTCATCTTTACCATATCAAGTAAACAAAGCAAACTTAATAAAAACAATATCTGACTTATCAAAAGAAAAGAAAATCGAAGGGATTTCTGAATGTAGAGACGAATCAGATAGAAAAGAAAAAGTTAGAGTTGTAATTGAATTAAAAAGAGATGCAAATGCACAAGTTGTATTAAATCAATTATTTAAACATACACAAATGCAAACAACATTTGGAATTATAATGCTTGCATTAGTAAATGGAGAGCCAAAAATATTAACATTAAGACAAGCATTAGATGTATATATCGACCATAGAAAAGACGTAATCTTAAGAAGAACACAATTTGACTTAGATAAAGCTTTAGCAAGAGCACACATCTTAGAAGGATTAAAAATAGCCTTAGACTATATTGATGAAGTAATCCAAATAATTCGTTCTTCATATGATGATGCAAAAGAAAGATTAATGGAAAGATTTGGTCTAACAGACATCCAAGCACAAGCAATTCTAGACATGAGATTAAAAACATTATCAGGATTGCAACGTGAAAAAATAGAAGAAGAATATAAACAATTGATGGAATTAATTGAACATTTAAGAGCTATTTTAAATAGTGAAAGACTAGTATATGACATCATAAAAGAAGAATTACTAGAAGTAAAAGATAAATTTGGAGATGACAGAAAAACAAAAATAGTTGCAGCAGAAGGCGAAATTGATATTGAAGACTTAATAAAAGAAGAGCAAACAGTAGTAACTTTAACACACTTTGGATATATCAAAAGAATGCCAATAGATACATATAGAAGCCAAAGAAGAGGTGGAAAAGGAATTACTGGAATAGCAACTAGAGAAGAAGATTTTGTAAAACAAATCTTTACTGCATCTACACATGATGTAATCCTATTCTTCACAAATAAAGGTAAAGTATATAAACTTAGAGGATATGAAATACCAGAAGCAGGAAGAACAGCAAAAGGAACAGCAATTGTTAATTTACTTAGCCTTGATCCAGGAGAAAAAGTATCAGCAGTTATTCCAATCCAAAACTTTGCAGATGACAAATATTTATTAATGGCTACAAAACATGGATTAATTAAGAAAACAGCATTAAAAGAATATGATTCAAATAGAAAAACTGGACTTCAAGGAATAACTCTAAAAGAAGAAGATGAATTGATTGCAGTACGTCTAACAGACGGACAAGATAATGTTGTATTAGTTACTAGAAATGGTATGTGTATAACATTTGATGAAAAGGATGTACGTCCAATTGGTAGAGTTTCTCAAGGAGTTATAGGTATTAGATTAGATGAAGATGATGAAGTAATTGGAATGGAATCAGTTATAGCTGGAGGAAAAGCTACATTACTTGCAATTACTGAAAATGGATTTGGAAAGAGAACAGAATTAGATGAGTATAGAGTACAAATCAGAGGTGGAAAAGGAGTTATAACATACAAAATTACACAAAAAACAGGAAAATTAGTTGGTGTAAGAATAGCAACTGAAGATGATGATGTAATGTTAATTACAGATACAGGAACAATTATTAGAATTAGTGTAAAAGATGTCAGTGTTCTTGGTAGGTCAACACAAGGTGTAACTCTTATGAGAACTAATGATGGTGGAAAAGTTGTAAGTATTGAAACTCTAACACCAGATGAGATAGAAAATGATGGACAAATGAAATTATAGAAAAAGTGTCGCAATGGGGACGTTTCTCATGCGACATTTTTTTATAATAAATAATATTATTTAAAGCAAAACTAAA
>CAWVDV010000026.1:0-12851 GCA_963928115.1 Bacillota bacterium
GAATGAAAAAAAGATATATAAAATTTTTGATGATGCTAATGGGCTTTGGATTGGTAGATTTTACGGTAGATACAGAAAAAAAGCTCAAAGCATTAGAAAAAATTGATAATAAATTATCTGTATTTTTTTCATCTAAACCTGGAGTAGTTGGAGAAGAATTTGAAAATTATTCAAATGATGTTATAGAAGAATTTCGTGCAATAGCCCTTATAAGTAAAGGTGCACAAACATTAGAAAGAGTAAAAAATAGGATGGAAATTTTAGCTTATTATGTAGAAAACATAGGCGAAAAAGAGAGAACATCAGGAATTCTGATAAAATAAAAAAGAAAGGATGTACATATGAAAGAGAATGTTTATAATAATAATTACTTTTTTGTAGATGAATCAGGAGATACAACATTTTATAATAGGAAAGGTGATTGGATAGTAGGTAGAGAAAACGGAGCATCAAAAATATTACTTATGGGTTTTATAAGAACTACGGAACCAGAATTTTTAAGGAAAAAACTTAATGAATTAAAGTGCGAAGTTTTAAATGATGAATATTTGAAAGATATTCCATCTATGAAAAAAACTCAAATAGCTTTTCATGCAAAAGATGATTGTCCTGAGGTTAGATATAAAGTTTTTACTTTATTAAAAGACTTACCTTTTACTTGCAATATTGTTGTTGCCAGAAAAACACAACATGTATTTCAAAAGTTTAATGGAAATACACAAGAATTATATGATTCTTTAATAACAAATTTATTTAAAAATATACTACATCTATCTAATAATAACTATATTTACATTGCAACTAGGGGGAGTAAAAAGAGACAAGTACCATTAGAACAAGCAATACAAAGGTCATTAAATTATACAGAAAATAAATTAAATACTACTATTGATTCTAATCAAAAAATTTTACCACAAACTCCATCTGGAGAAGTATGTTTACAAATTGTAGATTATTGTAATTGGTCAATACAAAGAGCCTTTTTGCAAAATGATATGAGATATTATAATTTTCTAAAGAAAAAGTTTGGACTAATTGTTGATTTATATGATTATAAAAAAGGGTGGAAAAATTTTTATAGTAAAAAAAATCCGTTTGATTTAAAAAAGATAAGCCCTTTACGGCTAGGTATTAAAATACTCACAGCATGAAGCTGACTTTCGCACGTAAAGGACTTATAAAAAAAGCTTTTGCTTTGCTATTATTATATGTTTGATATAATTAATTATACATAAAATAAAATTTTTTGTCAAATAAATTATATATATAATTAGAAAAAAATTCAAGTGTTTTTATAAAAATTCCTAGATAATTTCAAAAATATTATAAATTAAAGTTGTAAACATACAAAGAACAATACCACAAACAGTTGGAATAAGGAAACTGATAACAGTCCATTTTAAACTGCCAGTTTCTTTTTTTATAGTAAGCAAAGTAGTAGTACAAGGAAAATGTAAGCAAGTAAAAATCATAACATTAATAGCAGTAAGAATAGTCCAACCATTTTGAACTAAAATATTTCCAATAGCAAAAGTATCATCTAAATTAACTAAAGTACCATTTCCAAGATAACACATCAAAATAATAGGTAAAACAATTTCATTTGCAGGAATTCCAAAAATAAAAGCAGTTAAAATATAGCCATCTAAGCCCATGAGACTTGCGAAGGGATTTAGAAAATTAGCAATAATATTTAATAAGCTTTCACCATTAATACCAACATTTGCAAAAATCCATATAACAAAACCAGCTGGGGCTGCAACACAAATAGCCCTTCCCAAAACAAATAAGGTTCTATCAAAAATTGACCTAACAAGAATTTTTCCAAATTGAGGTTTTCTATATGGTGGTAATTCTAAAACAAAAGAAGAAGGCATACCTTTTAAAAGTGTTTTGGACAGAATTTTAGATATTAGTAAAGTCATGAAAATTCCAAGTAGTATTACAAGTAAAACTGCAATTGTGGAAATTATTGAACCACTAAACCCTTGCACACTTCCTGCAATAAATATTGTAGTAATCGTAATTAGGAAAGGAAATCTTCCATTACAAGGTACAAAACTATTTGTTAAAATAGCAATTAGTTTTTCACGAGGAGAGTTTATAATTCTACAACCAGTAACACCTGCAGCATTACAACCAAAACCCATACACATAGTAATCATCTGCTTTCCAGAGCAACAACACTTTTTGAAAAAGCCATCCATATTAAAAGCAATTCTAGGCAAATATCCTAAATCTTCTAATATTGTAAATAAAGGAAAAAATATAGCCATAGGAGGGAGCATTACAGAAATTATCCAAGTTAAAGTTCGATAAACACCTAATATAAGCATATCAGAGAGCCAAGCAGGGCAGTTAAGTAAATTTGCAAAATCAATTAAATTTTCTTGTACATAACTAAAAAAGGAAAATAATAATTGAGATGGATAATTTGCCCCAACAATAGTAATCCAAAAGATAATACCTAGAAATATTATCATTATTGGAATACCAAAAGTTTTAGATGTTAATATCTTATCTATTTTTTTATCTCGATTAGAATAAGATGTGTCTTCAAATTTGCATACATTCTTGCAGACTTCTTCTGCTTGTTTCATTATAGAAGAAGTAATATTATCTCTAAAATTTGTTTTAGTAATATTTGAACTATTTAAAATATTTTGTAAATTTTTAAGCATTTCTTCAAGTTCTATATTCTCAGAAAAGTCAACATTTAAATGCTTTTCAATTGAAGAAATAACATCAGCTTCATTTTCTAGCAATTTCAAAGAAATCCATCTATATAAATTAGAAGGAAAGTCATATAATTCTTTTAATTTAATTTCTAATTTGGTTATGCAATCTTCAATAACTGAGTTGTAATTTATTTTTTTAGGTTTAGGACATATCTTTTTTTGGCAAACTTTATAAGTCACATCAAGCAAATTATTTAAACTAGATTTTTTTCTTGCAATAGTGCCAACAACTGGAACACCAAGCATATCAGACAATAGATTCAAATCAATTTTAATATGTTTTTTCTTAGCTTCATCTAATAAATTAACACAAACTATAACATTATCAGTAATCTCCATAATTTGAAAAACTAGATTCAAATTTCTTTCAAGACATGTAGCATCTACTACAATAATCGTAGCGTCAGGATTTCCAAAACAAATATAATCTCTTGCAATTTCTTCTTCTTGTGATGAAGATAAAATAGAATATGTACCAGGAATATCAACTAAAAGAAAGTCATCATCTTTATAAGAATAAGAACCAGTTGCATTACTAACAGTTTTGCCGAGGCCAATTTCCAGTATGTTGATGTAAACCAGTTAAACTGTTAAAAATAGTGGATTTACCAACATTTGGATTACCAGCAAGTGCAACAGTATATCCATTTTCATTTTTATAATATTTACTATCAGAACTAAGTAAATCAGTTCCAGTAGATGATTTTGTAAGACCCATATGACACCTCTTTTATAATTAAAAAATGCATTAAATAATTACTATAATATATGAATAATTTGTGACATGGTGACAATTAGGTTGAAACATAATAATAATTTTGGTAATCTACAAACCATATTTGAAATTTAGTAAAAGGGAGAAGCAAATAATATAATGTTATTAAGTATTTTTAGTATAAACAGAAATTAAATTGCTATCTTCATCTCTAATAGCAATTAATGAACCTCTAATATCAAAAGCTCTGATGCCTTTAGAAGGACTTTTTAGAACAGGAACAATGCAAGTATCTTTTACTAATCCTAAATCTAAAAGTCTTTTTTTCACACTTTCTGAACAATTTAAATTATATATATATCCAACTTCATTTAGAAGTAAATCATTTAAAGATAAAATTTTTCGCATATTGGAACGTCTCCTTGTAATATAGTTACTAATATTATATTTTGTCGAAAAATAAATGTTACTATTGACAATAAAAATAAAATGTGAAAAAATAGGAGGGATTTAGGGACGGTCCTAAAAATCCCTAAAAAGAGGGAATAGGGGACGGACCTTGAGTTAGAAATTTTTTAGTTTCTAGATAAATTTTTAAATTAAATAAAAATGTACAATGTACACTTTTTAGTGTGTTTATTAAAAATGTTATTAAAATTAATAATATAAAAATAAAATATTAAGAAAAATGGAGATATCGAGAGATAATCGTTCATTTATAGTAAGAGGAGGATTTAAAAATGGAAAGATTAAGAGGTTTTGAAGTAGCTAAAGGTTTTGAGGATAAAAATATTAATTTACCAATTAGAAAAACAAAATATTCTGCAGGATATGATATAGAAGCGGCAGAAGATGTGGTAATACCAAGTTTTAAAAAAGGAACTAATCCAACTTTAGTAAAAACAGGATTAAAAGCATATATGCAAGATGATGAAATGTTATTATTATATAATAGAAGTTCAAATCCTAAGAAAAAAGGATTAATATTAGCAAATAGTGTAGGAGTAGTAGATAAAGATTACTATGGAAATGTTGATAATGATGGTCATATCATGTTTGCATTTTATAATATAAAGGATGAAGATGTTGAAATCAAAAAAGGAGATGCAATAGGTCAAGCAATATTCCAAAAATATTTAGTGACAGATGATGATGCAGCAGAAGGAGAAAGAGCAGGAGGATTTGGTTCTACAAACAAATAAAATTTTATGTGACTGAAGTAGTGTATTAAAATTAAAGGAAAAAAATTTGAAAAAAATTTTCCCTTAGAAAATCAAAGGTTACAGGAAAAATATACATAAAAATTGGTAGCAAAGGCTTTGACTTTTGCTACTTTTTGGTGTATAATAGAGATGGTTAAAAAATCCAATAAAGTTATTTAAATACAATCAACTATTTACATAACTTTATTATCTTTTTTTGCCGAATATATAAAAAATGCTGAAAGGAGTTGACTTACATGTTCAATGTAGGAGACAAAATTGTATACCCAATGCATGGAGCAGGGGTTATAGATTCAATAGAAGAAAAAGACATACTAGGAAAGAAACAATCTTATTACATACTAAAGATGCCAGGTGAGGTTAAGGTAATGGTACCAACAGCGAAGGCAGAAGAAGTTGGAGTAAGAAATATTATAGATAAAAGCTCGGCAGAAAAAGTTATTGGAATACTAGAAAAAGATGAAACAGAAATGGATAAAAACTGGAATAAGAGATATAGAGATAATATGGATAAAATGAAGAGTGGAGACATCTATGAAGTTGCAGATGTTGTTAGAAACTTAAGTTTTAAACAAAAAGAAAAAGGATTATCAACAGGTGAGAAGAAAATGTTGAATAATGCAAGACAAATTTTAGTTAGTGAACTTGTTTTAGCTGAACATTCAACACAAGAAGAAGTTGAACAATTAGTTGATAATAAGATTAATACTTCATTTATGATGTTTAGGTCAGAAGATGTAAGTAAAGAAAGTGTTGTAAATAAATTTATTCCATTTGATGGAACAGGTACAAATAACTAATGTTTTGATAATTAAATATAAATATGCCACATTTAAAAGGCATATTTATATTAATTTATGAATTTTTATGGAAAATTTTAAAAAATGTATTGACAAAAAATTAACATGCTATTATAATATTAATTGTTGCTAAACAACATACCAGTTCAAATATTTTATTTATGCAGATGTGGCGGAACTGGTAGACGCACAGGACTTAAAATCCTGCGGTGGTTAAACACCGTGCCGGTTCGATTCCGGCCATCTGCACCATTAGAACACCAAGTGTTTCGGAAGATTCAAACTTGGTGTTTTAATTTTAAAAATTTTGTAGTTCTACAAAAAGTTCTACAAAATTCACAACATTTTATTTTCTGACATTTCTAACAATTTTTTATAATTCCAGTTCTTCTTCATCATCTTCTTGAATGTCTTGTGCAGTTTCCGAAAAGTTTAAAGCATTTCCAATTACAATTGCTGAATTTTGTTTTGATTCTATATCTACATGAATGTATATATTAGCAGTAGTATTATAACTAGAATGACCTAACCATATTTGAATATCTTTCATACTGACTTTATTTGATAATAATAAACTAGCACACGAATGTCTTAAATCATGAAAACGGATAGGTCTTAAATTATTATTTTTTAGTATTTGGTTAAATTTATGAGAAACATAGTCAGGTTTTAATATAGAGCCATCTGTATTTACACAAACATAACCATCTTTATTTAAGTATGATTTTTTAAATATTTTCTTGTTATACTCTTGATTTGCTTTTTCTTCTAAAAGTAGTTCTTCAATTTCTGGAATTAGTGGCAAAGTTCTATAACTAGATTGATTTTTGGTTTTATCTTCTGCAACAATTTGCAACTTTCCATCCACTTTTGTCTGTGAAATTGTATGCCTTATAATAATTGTTTTGTTATCAAAATCAATAGCATCCCATTTAATACCAAGCACTTCACTTCGTCTAAGTCCATAATATGATGCAATAAGAACAGGTAACTTTATTGGAGTATCTCGTATTGCAACAAATAAATCGTTTAATTCTGATTTGTTATAATAAGTTGCAATATATTGTTCTTTTTTAGGTTTATCTACTTTGTCTGCTGGGTTAGTTAAAATCAATTCACATTTTACTGCATATTGCAAAGCCTTTCTAATATTAGCATGATAGCGAAGAATGGTATTACCCTTTAAACCTAATTTATATAATTCTGTGTAAAAATCTTGTATATGATATGGCTTTAAATCTTTAAGTGAAACATCTAATTTTTTAAAATAATTATAAACTTTACCTTTTACAATTCTTTCATAACCGGCATAAGTTGTTTTGACAACTCTAGGTTTTATAATTTCTAGCCAATTTAGCATAAAATCACAAAACTTTATATTAGCCTTATCATTTATATCTAGACTAGAAAGAGTAGGTTTCTCATTTAGTGCTTTTTCATATTCATGTCTTATTTCTTCAACTTTTCTTTCTGCAAGTTTTTTATTATTTTTAACTTTCAGCTTAGTAGAAATCCACTTTCGCTGTATATTGTTAAATTCATCTTTGTAGTATAAAACTGCATAATAAATATTTTTCTTTTTCTGTAATGTAGCAGTTACTGTTATCATAATGACCTCCTTATTCTTGTTAAAACGTACTTATTTTCAATTTTGATTTATTATGTATGAAATTATATTAGCTTTTGGAATTTTATACTGTCTGCCTATTTTAATAGCTTTAATTTTATTTTCCTTAATAAGCCTATAAGCTAATGTTAAACTAATTCCACCTAACATTTTTCTCATTTGCTCAATGTTTATAATATCAGGGTAATTAGTAAACATGATAGAATATTGTTCTTTTACATCCATTTTTATTGTACCTCCTTCAATTTAATAAACTATTTTTGGAACATCTGCTGAAACAGTTAATTTTTTATCTATTTCAAATCTTTTCTTTTTATGGTTATATTTATAAGCACTAGCATTAAATTTTCTAAAACTACGATCTGAAATGTCAAAATAATAAGATAGTTCTTCAGCATCTTTTTTTAGTTGATATTTAAGAGCTTCATAACTATCTTTATTAGATTTTTGTTTTGCTTTTATGTATTTAATGGTTTGTTCCTTATGTTTTATTTTATTTTGTTGTTTCCTTTGAATTTTTTCCTTATGATACCTAGAATCCTTTTTTATTACTTTTGTTACATAACTATTGCTAACATCAAGTTCCAAAGCAATATCAACAGGTTTTAAATGTTTAATGTAAAATAAATCAATTATTTTTTCTTTATTTGACATTATGCACCTCCATAAAATTGGTTAAATTTTTGCTAATAAATTTTAAGCATAATAATCTAAATGAATACTTATGACTAAATACTCATTTTTAAAATTATATGTTAAGAGAATTATATAATCATAATTAGTAACAATCAATTCCGTTTTTTTTCCCTTTTTTCTAAAAATTAAAAATACTTAAAATAAATTGTAAATAGATTGTAGCAGGGAATAAAAAATAAATCAATGAATGTTTTTTGAAAGATTTTTGAAAAAATTTGTGTATAATAATGATAAACAAATACAAAAAAAGTAGCTATATAAGCTACTAAACAAATATATATAAGTATTAATCTTCTTCCACATCTTTAAACAAGTTGTCTGTAAAAAATTCATTTAATTCAATGCCTAGTCCTTCACATATATGCAATAATGTAACAAGTTTAGGACTTTGACTTTTTCCATTTATAAAACTACTTAATGTAGAATATGATATTCCAGATTCTAAAGATAATCTATGTAAAGTTATATTTCGTTCATCTGCTAACTTTATAATTCTTCTTCTAACTGCTTCTGAAAGTCGCATAAAATCCCTCTTTTCTTAGTTATAAAATGAGTATAGCAAAATTAACGAAATAACGCTGACGAAAAATCGTCAAAACAGTATTGAAAAATCTCTTTATTAGAGATATAATATAGACGAAATATCGTTAATTGGAGGTGAATTATGTTAAAAATAAAAGATATTGAAGAATATATTGAAGATTCAATGCTAGATATTATTTTTAATGAAAGAGAGGATGAGGTATATAGAAAAACTAAAAAAGATAATGAACGAATTTCTAAAATAACAGAAAAATATTCTATTGATTATGATAGACTTATTAGTATTATAAAAGCTTTACCACCACACTTTAAAAATACAAGAGAAACTATAATAAAAGCATTAGAAGAATATTTGATGAGGGAAAATTTAATAATGGCTTATGAAAATGAAAAATTTTACAAAACTCGGATTTTATGATGGAATAAGAACAATATTAGAAAGTATAAAAAATGATAACAGCAAATAATATTGAATTTACTGTTATTTATCAAGTTTTTTATTAAATACATCTGCTGATACATTAAAAACTTTAGCAAATGCAAACAATTCAAAATCTTGAACTAATCTGTTATCATTTTCTATTTTTGAAATTTCTTTAGAGGTTAGTTCAACACCTAATAATTGCAATTTTTCTGCTAAATCTTGTTGAGATAAGTTGGCTTTTAATCTCAATTCTTTTAGAACAGAGCCAGATATATTTCTAAAGTTATTGTATTTGTTAATTTTCATATTCTCACCTTATTCGCTTTATTATAGATATTATTCTACTATTATTTTTTTATATACATATCTCTAATAAAGCGAACAAATTAAATAAAAATATATTGACAAATTATTCCATATATGGTATTATAAATGTATTTAAATAGGAGGTACTTTAATTGGATAATGAGGTAAGTTGCTTTAAAGAAAGTGAAACAAAAAATAGAAGAAACGTATTAATTGGTGGGGCTTGGCCTTATGCAAATAGTTCTTTACATTTAGGACATTTAGCGGCATTAATTTCTGGAGATTTCTTAAAAAGATATCATGAGTTATTAGGAGATAATGTTTTATATGTTTCTGGGACTGATTGCCATGGAACACCTATTACGGAAAGAGCTAAACGTGAGAACATAGAGCCAAAAGATATTGCAGAAAAGTATCATAATGAATTTAAAGATATTTTTGAAAAAATGAATTTTTCTTATGATTTATATACAAAAACTTGTGATGAATATCATAAAAAACATGTCGAAGAAATGTTTTTAAAAATGTACAAAAATAAATATATTTATCCTAAAAAGAACTTACAACCATATTGTGAACATTGTGGTAAATTTGAAGCTGATAGAGAATTGGAATTAATTTGTCCTAATTGTGGTTTAGTTACAAAAGGAGATCAATGTGATTGTGGATATGTTCCTAATGAAGATGATTTAATTGGAGCGACTTGTAGAGAATGTGGAAATAAAACAATACCAAAAGAAAACATCCATTTATATATAGCATTGTCAAAATTTCAAAATCAGATAGAACAGTATGTCAAAGAAAAACAAGAAAATTGGAGAATTGCATCAGTAAATGAAACTGAAAAATATTTAAAAGAAGGATTGAAAGATAGAGCAGTAACAAGAGATTTGTCTTGGGGGGTTGATATTCCGATTGAAGGTTTTGAAGATAAAAAAATGTATGTATGGATTGAAGCAGTATTAGGGTATGTTACTGCGACGCAAAAAATTTGTGAAGAAAAAGGATTAAATTGGGAAGATTTTTGGAAAGAAGATAATAATATTAAAATGTATATGTGTCATGGAAAAGATAATATAACGTTTCATACCATAATTTTACCGGCCTTATTGATGGCTATGAAAGAAAATTATCATTTACCAGATGTGATGGTTGCAACACAATACTTAAATATAAACTCTGAAAAAATATCAAAAAGTAAAGGTAATGGGATAACAATACAACAAATGATAGAAGAATATAATGTGGATTCTTTAAGATACTATATGATAGCTCATGGACCAGAAAATAAAGATGTAGATTTTACAGTGGAAAATTATATTAGTATCCATAATTCTGATATGGTTAATAAATTTGGGAATTTTGTAAATAGAACTTTAAGATTTAAAGGCTTAGAGGAAATTCCTTTAGGAGTTATGGATATACAAATGATTGAAAAAATTAATGAAACTTATAAAATGGTTTCTGAATATATAGAAAATCTAGAATTTAAGAAAGCATGTAGTAAAATAGTTGAGTTGATTGAGATAGGAAATAAGTATTATGATGAAAGAAAACCGTGGATACAGAAGAAAGAGAATATAGAAGAATTTAACAATACTATTTATACTTGTACTAATGTAATTGCTAATTTATCTAATTTGATTGAACCAATAATGCCACAGACATCTAATAAATTAAGAGAATATTTAAAAATTGAAAAACCATCATGGAAACAAATACAAATAAAAGAAAAAATATCTCTTGATAATATAGAAATACTTTTCGAGAGAATTGATATTAATAAAAATAGATAATAATAAAAGCAAAACAGTATAAGTAAAGACTGATTTTGCTTTTATTTATATACCTGAAAGAGAAGGGGGGTGTTTGAAGTGAATAAAATATTAAATAATGAAAACAAAGATGAAGTAAAGGAAGAACTAAAAAAAGTAATAGATATAGGAATAGATTTTAAATGTCAAGAAAATTTTGCTCAAAATAAATTTACAGAGGGACAAATACAAGAAATTTTAGAAACACCAATAGAAGGAGTTGAACTTGATAAGTTAGTAGAAAAATTCAAAGAAGAGATTTTACCATATTGTTCAAATTTTTCTACAACTAATTTTATGGGATTTCCTGATGCAGGAAATTCAATTGCAGGATTAAGTGGTGCAATTTTCACTGATTTACTTCAACAAAACTTAATAAATTCAAGTTTTTGTGCTCCTATTGCAACATTTATGGAGATAGCTGTAATTAAATGGCTAAGAGAAGTAATAGGATATAATATTAAGCAGATAAAAAACATATATGATGTTGGGGGAATTATTACATATGGAGGTACTGGAAGTAATGCAACAGCAATGCTTTTAGCAAGAGAAAACCACAAAAAAAATACAATGAGCAATGGGGTAACAAACCCAAATGAATATAAGGTAATCATCCCAAAGGGAATAGGACACTATAGTATTAGAAGTAGTTGTATGTGGATAGGATGTGGAGATAATATTATAGAAGTACCAACAAATAATTTCAAATACGACTTAGAAAAATTAAGAAAAGTAATAAAGGAGAATAAGGGAAAAATAATGTGTGTTGTTGCCTATGCAGGCGACAGCAGAACTATGTCAATCGAAAATTTGCAAGAGGTTTATGAAATCGTTAAAAGTGAAGATAAAAATATCTGGTTACATGCTGATGCCTGTCATGGATTTTCACTTGCTTTTAGTGAAAAATTAAAAAATAAAATAAAAGGATTAGAGTTATTTGATAGTATTTCAACAGATCCTCATAAAGTATTAATGATACCATATACATTAAGTGCATTATTAATAAAAGAACCAGAAAAGATAAAAATGATATCATCAACATCTGATTTAATAATGCAAGAACCATATGCATTTGGACAAGTTACACCATTTATAGGTTCGAAAAGTTGGATATCTCTAAAAGCATGGTTTGTATTGAAAAATTTAGGTGTAAAAGAAATAGGAAATATAATAGAACGAAGACATGAAATGGCGATTTTTTTAGGAGATGAAATAAACAAATCAAGTGATTTTGTTCTGTTAAATGATATTAATATAAATTCAGTTGTATTTATGTATGTTGGTAATAAAAACGATATTAAATACAGTATTGACGAACTAAATAGTATAAACAAACAGATAAAAGAAGTTATAGACAATGAAAAAATATATTATTTGCATCAATTTTCAATACCTGATAATTTAGGAGTTTTGAAAAAAGATACAATTGTTTATCCATTAAGGTATATGTCAGGAAATGATAATATACAGAAAAGTGATATAATAAAAATGCTTTCATATGTCAGAAAAAAAGCAGAAGAAATTGTAAATAAAATGAAATAGATGGAGGAAATAATGTGAATAGTTTATGCTTAAAATTTAAGACTGAAATGTATAATGAATTCCCAAAACTAGATTTTGGAATAATAATATATGGTTCAAATATTTTAGATACTAATCAAAGTGATTTGGATGTATGCATTATTTGTGATAATATTTCTGCCAAAGATAAAGAAAAAATAACTAAAAAAGTTATAGAGTTTCATCATGAAAACAATTTAAAAATTGATCATGAAGTCCCATCTGAAAGCAAATTAATATTATCATATAAAGATATAAAAGATGCAATTATCGACAATCCTTTTGTAAATAAAGGTATAGTTTCAATTAATCCAATTGTGAAAACAGAAGAGTTTCTTGCATCAAAAGAAATGAAAAAGAGACTAATATTAAATATACTTACAACAAAACATATATCAATTAATT
>CAWVDV010000027.1:0-22446 GCA_963928115.1 Bacillota bacterium
CTAAAGATTCTATACTATATAATTCTTGTACAAGTAAATCTTTTTTAGCTAATTTAATAACTCCTGATTCTAATGCAATTGTTATTAATAATACCAAACCCTTTGGCAACATTCCAAGTAATGCAGCAGCTGTTGCAACAACTGCTTGTGCTAGCTCAGCTTCTCTATAAAAATATGCTTGTATAAAAAGTATTATTCCAACAGGAATGATTACAAAACTTGTGAATTTTGTAACTTTTTTCATTGAATTTATTAATTCAGAATTGTTCTCTTTGTATTTTTTAGTAGCACTAATTATGCTATTTGCAAAGTTATCTTCTCCTACTTTTTCAACTTTTGCATAACATTTTCCACTTGTAACATAACTTCCTGAAAGTAATTTATCTTCTTTACTTTTTAATATTAAATCTGATTCACCTGTTAAAAGTGCTTCATTGACTTCTACTTCTCCTTCTAATACATATGAATCTGAAGGAATTTGGTCTCCTTGTGATAGTAGTATTACATCTCCTAATACTATTTCTTCAATATCTATTTTTTGCTCTTTTCCATTTCTAATAACTGTGGCTTTTGATGCATTTAGTATAGATAGCTTCTTTACTAAATTTCTTCCATGTATTTCTTGTACTATACCAATTATTACATTTACTGTTATTATAAGAAAAAAGAATGTGTTTGTGTATGCTTTTACTGCTAATAAAGCAATTGCTATTATTAAGTTATATAAATTGAATAGTGTAAAAACATTATCAAATATTATCTGTTTTGTTGTTTTTAATTTACTTTCTTGACTTTTATTAATATTTCCAAGTTCTATTTGTTCTTGAACTTCTTTATCTGTTAGTCCTTCTATCTTTTCATCCATTTTCCAACCATTCTCCTTATATACTAAAATATGACACTATATTATCATAAAAGATTATTAATATCAATCTTTTAATTAAAAATAAAAAAAGATTTATGGTTCTTCCATAAAATCCTTTCTTTTTCCTGAAATAATATCATCATATAACTCAATTTTATAATTCAATCTTTCTAGAGTTTTCTTAATATCTTCTTGTTTTTCAATTAATTTTTCTCTTTGACCTATGAGAAGCTCTTTTCTTTCTTTAAGTGTAGATTTTCCTTCATTAAATAGCTCTACATATTTTGTTAATACTTCTATTGATAATCCCGCATTTCTCATACATTTAATAAATTCAATCATATAATATCTCTTAGAATTAGCTCCAAGTCAATAGTTTTCACAAAAATTTCAAAAAAACTTAAAAGAGAAGGTTTATCTACCTCCTCCCCCACCTCCGGCCACCGGCCTCCGCCGCCGCCACCAGAGAATCCTCCGCCTCCTCCAGATGCTGAAGTATAAGCAGAAGACATTGATGTACTTATAGCATTTGAAAAGCTACTTGAAAAGTTTGTATTCATCATAAAATACATACATGTATATGTGTTTACATTTAAGTCATTTTCTATATTAGGATATACAACTTTTAATTGCTTTAATACTTTATCTGCAATACCAAAAGCTGTTGCAAATACTAAGAAATGTTCCCATATTGCAATTTCAGGAACTTCTCTTTTATCTAACATAGAAAAGTTCTCCATATACTTTTTCAAACCTCTCCACATTTCTTTTTCATCAATTCCTTTTTGTGTATATACATTTATTTTCTTTAATGTTCTAGAATTAATTACTATTGCTATAACTTGACAAACTATTAAGCCAAATATTCCTATATAACCAAATACATTTAAAAATTCACTTGTAAAAGCAATTGCAAATATTGCAAAAAATATTATTAAAGCATATATAGTTGTCTGTGATGATTGGTCTTTATAAACTTTTTCTTGTTCGGCATCATATATTTGTTGCTTAATTAACTCCCTTTTAGTCTGTCCATTAATATTTGTTTTAAGTGCTAATATATCTGTAGTAGATCTTCTTTTTATGTACTTTTCAAATTCTTTTACTGTTATTTCATTATCATCTTTACAAGCTTTTTGTAAAAATTCAAATACTACTTTTTCATCAGCTGATAAATCCTTTGTATCAGCATTTAAAATTTTCATTGTGATTTTTTCTTTATTTTTCTCTTTTTCAACTTGAAACTCTAAATGTTTTTTCAAATTCAAATTTAGAAGTGTTGCAGAAACTACCTTTCCAATATCATTATCTGCTATCCCACTTTTTGTTTCAAAATACACATATAAGCTTTGAGCAGGAGTTGCATTTTCTCTTGGTAAGTCCCTGTAATATTCTAATTCTTGTGTTGGCTTATATTTAGTCTTTCCCTTGAATTTATTTGCTTGCTTAAGCGCTCTTAATATGCTAAACACTGAAAGCAAAACACATACAATAACAAGTACAAGAGTTATTAAAAAATTAGTTGCATCCCTTCTAGCTCTTCTAGCATTTGCTTCATTTGCCCATTCTGTTTCTTCATCTATTACATATTCCAAAATATCAGCATCATGAGTTCTACTGGTTGATACTATCATAGATGTCGGAAAAAGTGTTCTAATTTCAACATATCTTCCTGAGTTGAAGCCATCTAATTCAAAACTAATTTTGTCTAAATCAGTAACATATATTTCTCCATTCAAATCTTCAGTATGTCCCCATACTTTTATCTCATCCTTGCTTGGTGCTTGTGAAGGCAAAGTAATTGTTCCTGTAATTTTATCTGCATTAATTTCAAAATCAGAACCTACAAATTGCCAATATAATTCTGCATAATCATTATATTTTGCAATTGCATCTTCTACGGTATATGAAATTTGATATTTCTTTGTAGCGCTACTATCATCTAGCCCTACTCCCCACGCAATTTCAAAATTACCATCATCATTTATCATCCCATAATAACTATCTTTTGTTACATGGTACATTAGTGTATTAATTTTCGTGAAATTTCTGGCACTACCATTTGTTATTTCTGATACTTGTACATTGGTTATGTCACTGTATTTGCTCATGTCTGTTTTAAATGTTTTAAACAAAGTGTTTGTTTCTTCTATTTCTATATCCCAGGTTTCTGTTACATTCATACTTCCATCTGTGTTTATACTTGCATCAAAGGCTAGCTCATTTAGATGTAAGTTGCTTGATGCATTGGATTTTATTGTTGTTAGTATTATGAATAAAAACATGAAACATATAGAAACCAAAAGTTTTTTGGTTGTTTTCATTTGATTCATCCCCTCATTATTTATTTCATTTTTATTTTAACAAAACAGTAATTAATTTGCAATAACTTTTCTTATTTCTTCTTCTGAAATCGCTCCTTGTCTTAATATATGAGGTATATTATCAATTATTCTTATAACAGTTGATGGAATACCTAATTCACTTTCACCATTATCAATAAAGCAATCTACTTTTCCTTCAAAATCCTTTTTTATATCAGTTATATTTGTTCCACTTGGCCTACCTGAAATATTACTGCTTGATGTAGCAATTGGCACACCTGCAAATTCAATTAATTTTTTTGCTATTTCTCCACTTGGCATACGTATTCCTATGGTATTTGTGTTTGATGTTAATATATCTGGTATTATATCTCTTTTTTCCAAAATTATCGTTAGAGGTCCTGGAAAAAATCTTTCCATCAATTTATATTCGACTTCTGTAATATTTTTTGCTATTTTTTCTACCATTTCTATATTATTAACTAGCAAGCTAATAGGTTTATTTAATGGTCTTTGCTTTACTTCATATAATTTTCTGATTGCATTTTCATCTAATCCATTTGTTCCTATTCCATATACTGTTTCTGTTGGAAATATTACTATTCCACCTTTTTTTATTATTTGTGCTGGTTCTTTTAGTTTATCATAATTTAAATTGTTTTTCATGTTTATATATTGCTCCATAATTAGCCTTCTTTCTGGAATTTATTTAATTATACATTTTATTCTAAATAATTTCAATAAGTTTTATAATTCTACTTTCTCCAAATCCTTTAAAGCAGGATTATATAGATTTTTACCAGTATAATCAAATCTTGAACCATGACATGGACAATCCCAAGTCTTATCAGCACCATTCCAATTCAAAATACAACCTAAATGAGTACATACTGGTTTTACTGCAAACATCTTTCCTTCAATATCCTTATATACTCCAACCTTTTCTCCGTTCCATTCAATTATCTGTCCAGTTTCTTGCTTTAAATCATCAAGACTTGTCTCATCGTTTATTACTTTTTCAGATTCTTCAATTCGCTCTACAACAAGTGATTTTACTGTTTGACTAACCATATTCTTAACTTCATCTTTATTTACTATTGGATTTAATCGTGTTGCTTCAAAAACTTCGCTATATTCATTTTCTTTTCCATCAATTTTATCAGTAATGATTCTAGCTGCGACATTTGAAGAAGTCATCCCCCACTTATTAAATCCAGTCCCTACATACATATTAGGTAAGGTATTAGAAAATTCGCCTATATATGGGATTTTATCTAAAGTTATACAATCTCTTGTACTCCAACGATATTTTATCTCACAATTTGGATACCATTGTTTTGCTTTTTCTTCTAATAATCCATAACTATCTTGATAGCTTGTATTTTCTCCAGTTTTATGGTCTCCACCACCTAGCAAAAGAATTTTTTTATTTCCATCTTTAGCTGTTCTAAAAGAATAAATTGGAGATTGTATATTTATATACATACCATCAAAAAGTTCTGATTTTGTATCTATTCCAATAACATATGAAGAACTCTGATACATCTTTGCAAAGTATACTCCAGGAAAATTTATAAATGGATAATGGCTTGCAAGTACAACATATTTTGCTTTTACCGTATTGTTTTCTGTATAGCATATATAACTATCTCCATCTCTTTTAACATCGTAACATATTGTATTCTCAAAAATCTTTCCTTTAGCATCTGTAATCTGTTTAACTAAGCCATCTATATATTTAATAGGATTAAATTGTGCTTGATTTTTAAATTCAATACCTGAAACAATTTCAAATGGTAATGGAGTTTTTTCTGTTTTTGAAGCTTCAATATCTAATTCTTTTAATGCTTGCAATTCTTCTTCTATTTTTTCTATTTCTGATTGGTTTGTTGTATACACACAACTATTTTGCCTTTCAAAATCACACTCTATTTGATTTTGAGTAATTATCTTTTCGATTTCTTGTATTGATTTTTGATTTGCTAAATAATATTTTCTTGCAAATTCTTTTCCATATTGATTTAGCAAATAATGATAAATTAAACCATGCTGGCTTGTAATTTTTGCAGTTGTATGTCCAGTAACTCTATTTGCAATTTTATCTCTTTCAAGTATTGTTACATTATATCCTTTTTGTGTTAAATAATATGCTGTGCTAATTCCAAAAATTCCAGCACCTATTATACATACTTGGGTTTCTAAGTCTTTTTCTAATTTAGGAAATTTTTCTTTTGTTTTTTCATTTAACCATAATGAATTCATATTTTCTCACCTTCCTAAATTATATTATTGCGTAAATTTTTATTTTCTATACAATTGACTTTTCATTCTGAAAATGTTAAACTGACTATAGTTAAACAGTAAGTCCTTTTTGTATGCCATAATCTAGGTAAGTGCTATATGTTAGCATCATACTTAAGGCCATTTAACTATTTTTTATTATTAGAAGATTGTAAAAAAATTAAATTTTGGCAAGAAAAATCCCATTTAAAAGGCAGCATACTTTTGTATGTAACCGCATTTTAAATGGGATTTGACGCAGACAAAATTGTAATTATTTCTCAATCTAAAACTATTTGAATCTTCTCAAATAAACATCCATCTTATCAACAAACTCCTCATTATTTTTAGTTTGAGTCATTTGACTAATTACTTGTTCAGTAACATCTGCAACAGGTAAACTATTCATAGCTTTTCTTAAAGCAAATACTGTTTCCCTTTCCTTAGGTGTTAGCAATAAATCTTCTCTTCTAGTTCCAGATTTATTAATATCAATAGCTGGGAATATTCTTCTTTCTGATAATTTTCTATCTAAGTGAACTTCCATATTACCAGTACCTTTAAATTCTTCAAATATTACATCATCCATTCTACTTCCTGTATCAATTAAAGCTGTTGCTAAAATTGTCAAGCTTCCACCAAATTCAATATTTCTAGCAGCTCCAAAGAATTTTTTAGGTTTATGCAATGCTGCTGGGTCAATACCTCCTGATAAAGTTCTTCCTGATGATGGAATAACTAAGTTATATGCTCTTGTTAATCTTGTAATACTATCTAGCAATATTACAACATCTTTTCCTTGTTCTATTAATCTTTTTGCTCTTTCTAATACCATTTCTGCAACTTTAACATGATGTTCTGGTAATTCATCAAAGGTAGAATGTATAACTTGTCCTTTTATTGAACGTTTCATATCTGTTACTTCTTCCGGTCTTTCATCTATTAACAATACTATTAATTCAACTTCTGGATTATTTGTACTAATTGCGTTTGCAACTTTCTTTAATAGAGTTGTTTTTCCTACTTTTGGTGGAGCAACAATCATACCTCTTTGTCCTTTTCCTATTGGACACATTAAATCTATAATTCTTGTTGCATATTCATTAGAGGTTGTTTCTAATTTTAATCTTTCATTTGGATAAATTGGTGTTAATTCATCAAATCTTTTTCTTTTCATGGCTTTTTCTGGATGTTCGCCATTTACTTCTCCAACAAAAATTAAAGATGGGAATTTTTCTCCCTCACGAAATCTAGAGATACCTTTAATTACATCTCCTGTATCTAATCTAAATCTTCTAATTTGTACCATTGATATGTATACATCTTTTTCACTTGATAAGAAGTTTTCTCCCCTTAAAAAGCCATAGCCGTCAGGTAAAATATCTAAAATTCCTTCTACAATTTCGTCTCCTTCATTTGTTAATTTATAATCAACAATAGGTTCTCCATTTTCATCATATTGTCTTTCATGCTTATTTTCATCTTCTTCATAATCATTAACCGTATTTTGTTTTTCTTCTTTCTTTTCATCCCTAACTTCATCTTGTTTAGTATCCTCAAAATTAATTACTTGCTTCAATACAGTAATTAATTCATCCTTTTTTAATTTTGAAATGTTTTTTATATTATTCTTTTTAGCTAATTCTTTTAATTCTGTTAATGTTAAATCTTCTAATTTTGACATACTATCCTCCTATATTTATATTTTTTAATTATATTAAATTTTGAAATTGTATTGGGAAATTAAAACGAAATAATATAACAATATTATTATAACACACTTTTTCAAAAAAAGAAACAATTTTTACCAAAAAAAGGAAAATAATCTAAAAAGACTACATTCCTTGATCTACATATACTCTTTCATTAGGGTAATACATATCCAATTTTTCTCTTGCAGTTTGTTCGATAAATTCTAAAGAATCAACATTATCTTTTTGTTTAGTCAATTCTTCTTTTTCTTCTTCAGCATCTGCAATTTGTGTATTTAATTCTTCACTATTTCTGCTATATTGATTTAATGTTTTTTGTTGATTTACCAAAGTAAATATAAAATAAATAGCTATCAATAAAATAATTAATCTTTTTAATAATTTTTTCTTTTTCATAAGTAATATATCTCCAAATTTACGAATTTCCTATAAATATATTATTCTACTTTTTTTCCCTAAATCCTTCTTTTATTTTTATTTTTTTATAATATTTTCATGCTTTATCTTGAAAGATGTTTCTCTTTGTTTAAATTCAGATTTTTTTGTAGAATTTTGATAAAATTTTCTTTTTTAGAATTTAGGTTATCCCCTGACTTAATAATTAATTTTTTAATAAAATTTAAAGGTTTGTATAAAATCCTTTTTACAAATTTATAAATCCATCTAAATGGTGTAATTAAAATATTAAATATTTTTTGAATTATATTTTTTATAAAATTGATTATTGTTACATTAATTTTTATAACATATGAACTTATTAAAGTCATATAGAAAATCACACCTATTAATATTGCTATAAACATGAAGATTCGAATTTCTCCATTATTAAATGTAAAGGTACTATATAAAACGATAAAACCTGTTAAAATCCAAAATAATATATCCTGAATATATGTAATTGCATCCTTTGTTTTAATTGTTTTTCTTAAAATTCTGAAGAAATCAAATAAAACTCCAATAATGATTCCATTAATAATGAAAATCAGAAACAAATACGCTTGATTTGTAACCATATTGCCTCCTTGCTAATCTCTTATTTAAATATTTTATTCAATATGCTTCCACCTTTATTTTTATCGATTTCTTTATCACTATATGCTAAATATGATATATCTCCTTCAACTATTACTTCTGATGTATCAATGCTTAATTTATTAATTCTAATATTCTCTCCTTTTACTGTTAAAAGACCTAACTCTGTTTCTACCATAACTACTTGGTCATCAAAACTAAGTACGTCTATAACTCCCGATATGCTTAGTTTTCCTCTATTTTCTAAGATTAAGTTTTGGATTACTCCTGTAGCTGTTTGTTTTCTTTCATCTATGGTCATACTAAAACCCCCTATTTATTACTGCTCTACGCAATCTAATATTTTAATTTTCCTGCTATTTATATGTATTCAGAGTTTGTCTTTTTTAGAACTGAAAAAAAGAAAGTTGTGTTAACAACTTTCAAAATTTACAATTTGGTCACAAAACTTAATATACTTCCATTTTTACTTCTTTGCCTTTAAAAGCATACACCATTTTTGTTATATTGGTAAATCCTCTTTCTTTTAAGTTTTGCTCATATCCTTTTTCCTCTATTTGCTTTTTAGCATTTTCTATTGTTTCTTCTATTGTCTTTTCTTCCATATCTTCCATTACTTTGAATTCCATTATAAAGCTATTTCCATTTTTATCTTTTGGTTCTAGCATTATGTCATATCTTCCTATTCCTGATTCTCTATTTGAATTTACGTAATAGCTATCTTTTAATCCTACTAACATACCTAATACAAATGCATGATAAAAATTTTCTGCTGTGTTTTCTCCTACATCCATATAACTAAACATTTCTCTTACTAATATTCTAAACTTTTTCTCATATTCTTTTAAATTTAATGTTACTAAATCTTTTAATATGCTTTTTAAATCATTTCCTATTACTTTATTTCTAAACCATTTGTCTATTATATCTTCAAATAAGTACTTTATTTCATAATTTGGAAGTTTTACTTTGTATATTCCTTCTAGTATATTTACTATTTCTTCTACTTTTAAATACCCTGTTCCTAACATTAATCCCCATATATTATCTTCGTTATTTTCTATTCCTACTATTATTGTTTCTAAATCTATTTTTACTTCTATTGCTTCGCCTTTTAATAGTCTTTCTATTTTTTCTTTTACTGTTTCTGAGTTTTTTAATATCATTTTTATTAAATCATTTGAGCTTGTATTTGCCCAATATGGCATTAATTCTTTTTTGTTTAAATAATTTAATATACTCCATGGATTGTATATTCCTTCTACATTACCTATTTTATATCCATCATACCATTTTTTTATTTCTTCTTTATCATCTTGTATTTCAAAATCTTCTATTACTTTTTCCATTTCTTCTTCTGTTATTCCAAAGTCATCTGCAAATTCATTATCTAATACTGTATACACATCAAAATTATTTGCTCCGACTAAATATACTCTCTTTTGCTACTCTTGATACTCCTGTTATGACAGTCTTTTCTAAGTATTGATTATCTTTAAATGTTGCTCCATAAAAGGTTTTGAAAAATTTTACTGCCTCATCATAATATCCTTCTACATATGCATTTTGTAATGGTACATCATATTCATCCAATAATAACATTACTGGCTTGTTATAATATTGGCTCATTATTTTTGATAGCATTTTCAATGAATTTAATAAATCTACATCTGTTGCATTAGCAGACAGTATTTTATTAAATATTGTCCTTTCTCCTTCTGATATTTCGCCTTCTAGTAATTCTCTATGTTCATAGAATAAATCCATCATAATTGTTTTTAGTTGCATTATCATCATTTCATATGTCATTAGTCCTGCATCTTTTAATGTTAAGTATATTACTGGATATGCTCCTAATTTTGATGTGTATTTTTCTTCTTGTTCCATTATTTTTAATCCTTGAAATAGCTCTTTATTATCTTTTTGTCTACAATCGAAATAATATCTTAACATGCTCATATTTAATGTTTTTCCGAATCTTCTTGGTCTTGTCACTAATATTACTTTACTACTATTGTCTATTATATCTTTGATATACATAGTCTTGTCTATATAATAGTAGTCTTTAACTCTTATGCTTTTAAAATCGCTTTCACCAATTCCTATACCATTACTTACCATACTTTCTTCACTTCCTCTTTGAATATTCTTATTCTTGTTTCTAGGTATTTTTATTTAAAGATTATACTTACATTCTACTATACAAAATATAAAATAGCAAGAACTTTTCTTTCTATTTTATCTCATAAACAAGTTAATATATAAAAAGTGATATAGCCATTATATAATCACTATATCACTCTCTAAAAATTTTTAAAAAATTTTAAAGTTATTTGAAAGGAAGTTCACCATATAAAAACATGTATAAGGAATCTAAGAGAAGACAATGATTTAACTCAGAAACAATTAAATCAAATTAGCACAAATTTAATTCAACTAATTCAAATACTGAACTAACCTTTTTATCTATATTTTCATTTAACAATTCAGAGCTATTCTCCATTCTGTAGCCATCATACTTCTTAATCATATTAAAATCTACATCATCGTCTCCTACTGTAATTATCTTATAATCATTTTTAGGTAGAAAACTAACTAATCTTTCAATACCATTTTCTTTAGTATTTAATTTATAATTAAGAAATAATTTACTATAATCCTTTTCATTTTTAAAAACTACCTGAAAATCCTCATTTAAATCATTTTCTAAAACCTCTTTTAACTTCTCAAGTTTTGTCTTATCTCCTTTAATTTTATAACCTAATAATTTATCAACTTTCTCATCATATTCTTCATATACTCCATATCTTGTAACAGAGTAATCTTTATCATAATACTTAGATAACATATTTTCAGTTTTATTTAATATATCATCATCAACATTTCCTATATATAGCAAATCTCCATCCTGGTCAAAAATACTTCCGCCAGTATTGCAACACAAATAATCAAATGGAATATCATATGTATCAATTTCTTTTTTCATAGATTTCCAACTACGAGATGTTGAAATTACAAATAAATTGCCATTTTTCTGAAATTCTTTGATGCACTCAATGTTTTTATTTAACTGATTTTCATCAGTATAAAAAGTATTATCATAATCTGCCACAAGCATTTTCACCATAACATCTATCCTTTCTTTACATTGCTATTTTTGAAAATTGCCTATCATATTTTTCAATTTCATTGTCAAAATTATTAAAATCTAAAACAATTTCTTCTGCATTTCTAGTTTGCTTTTCCCAAAAAGATACTGACCTTTCTATTTTATTTGTCATCCATTTATCAATTTTATTACTATTTAAACTTTTATCTATTGCATTTGTCAAAAACTTTGTACACCAAAAACTATGATGTGCAATACATGGGAAAGGTTCTTGCATTTTACTTATACCTTCCCAATTTCTATCTTTTGGTTTTATTATATAGAAATTATTTTTGGAAATATCTACTGAATTAGATAGTAAAATAGAAGAAATGTCTTTTTCTATATTTATGAAAATTTTTTCTTCTTTATGATTTTCTATTACTTTTTTAATATCTGGATGGTTAGGAAAATCTTTCCTAACACTTAAGAAATAATTTGTAGGAAAGATTTTTTTGTGATTTACAAATATACTATCATCTGATAAAAAATTATACTTCTTTTGTAATAATTTAATCAAAAATGATGTTTTTCCTCCTCCACTTTCTCCTATAAAGCAAAATGAATGATTATTTTTACTTATAGAAGAAGCATGTAATGGTAGATATCTTTGGTTTATTGTTAGAAAATCCAATATTATTCTATATAAATTATTTTTACTGCCATATAGCTGTATTTTGTTGTAATTTGTCGTATATTGTAAAACAAAATTATCAGTAGAATATGGAAAATATGCAAAAAGATAGTTTTCATATTTGTAATATCTATTTATATGATTTTCCAAGGATAAATTTTTTCCGCAATATTTGATTTATATCTTTGTAAAAAATATCTAATTCTTCTGGAATATAGCTTTTAGCAGTTTTTTTGCAAAAAGAAATTACTTTTTCTTTATCTTCAACATTTTCATTTAGCCATAAATCTATTGTTATTCGCTTAACATTTTTATTACATGCTAAATTAGAATTATGAAAAGGCATTTCTAGCTTTTTGTTTTTAGTATATATATTAAAATTATAGATTCCTATTTGCCATTTATACTTATAACAAATTGACACTATATCACCCCAAATTCTATACTGGTTCTAACATCTTGTCACTGTCACTTTTTGTCGTGAAATGTGAGTGTAAATTTGGACAAATAGAGTCTAGTCCATAATATAACTTATTATCATTAATTTGTAAACCAGGACAGCCCCTTCCACACTCTTGTTTTTTACTACATTCCTTGCATAAACTCATTTTTTCTTTTCTTTCCTCATTTTTTCGTCTGATTTCCTTTTGACACTTAGTTTTTAATGTCAAAAAACCTTCTTCTAATAAAGAACCAACCTCAAATCCCTGTTCAGATTTCATAAACCATGGACATCCACCTAATTTACCATCATATGTAATATCAAAAAATTGTTCAGCCTTGCACTCTTGTAAAACCGCTTCTTCATCATCTTCATACTTATCAGCTCTAAACACTTCAATCTTAAGATTACTATTTGAATCTTTTTGCCATCTTTGGAGCTTCTCTATTTTATCTTGCAATCTAGAAACCAAATCACTTTTTTGATTTTTAAAATTCTCCGCTCCTCTACCAAGTTCTGCAACTAAATAAAAACTCATTACACTTAAATCTTTATCAACTGCAATTTCAATCACCTTTTCCATCTCATCAATGCTTTCTTCTGTAACCATAAAACTAGCTCCAGTCTTAATAGGTGATGCCTTTAACATATCCATAGCCTTCATCAAAAGGTCAAAAGAACCTTTCACTCCTCTTAATGCCTCATGAGTCTTTGCAGTTCCACCATCAATACTTAAATGGATATAATCAACACCTGCATTATGCAATTGTTCAATTAATTTTTCTTTCAAAAGTATACCATTTGTACTAATTGATGGTTTTATATTATATTCAGAAATTTTCTGACAAATATCTACAATATCCTTCCTTAAAAGAGGCTCTCCACCGAGAAAGCCAAATAGCATTTACTGATTTATCTTTTGCAACATTTTCTATAATCTTATACATTTGTTTTGTACTTAACTCTTTTTCAATTCCTTTTTGAGTATTTTGAAAAAATAAACAATGTTTGCAATACATATTACATTTTGGAGTTACCTCCCACAAAATACGAATTTTATCATCTTTTAGATGAAACGGACAAGCATTTAAAATCTTCACTTTTAATATCCTCCTTTTCTAATAATGGGTCTTTTGAAAAGTATGTGTCATTTCTCTCCATACAAATCGCTAAACAACCTGTTCCATACTTCTTAATTCTTTCATACTTCAACTTATTAAAAATCTGAATCTCATCAGAATCAATAATCTCTTGGAAAGTAGTATCTTTCAAACTCTGTTTTGAAGTGTATCTTTTATCCATCTTTTTAATCCAAGAACAAGGTGAAACATATCCTTGAGGGTCAATATAGAAAAATGTTTCTCCTGCTGGACATACAATATCTGAATTTTCAAATTTTTCATTTCTATGCATTGATATATTTATCTTGTTTTTATACTTTTCTTGATATTTATGAATCTTCTCTATGGTTTCATCAAAGTATTTTATATCCACACACACATCTTTATTATCTTTTAATCTACCAACTTGTACTAGCCAATTAAAAACCATCTCATCTACATTTAAATCACATAGGTACTTAATCATATCTTCTAAAGTTCTATAATTCTTCTTCCAAATAACTGTACCTACTCTTACATATATATTATGCTTTTTCAAAAGTTTAATTGCATTTATAGTTGGTTCAAAATAATTTCCACCTCTAAACTCATTAAAATCCTTTTCTACATTACTATCTAAACTAATATGTACTTTATTTATTTTCAATTTTGACAATTCTGATGCCATTTCATCTGTCAAAAAAGAGCCGTTTGTTGAAATATTACAAGTAATATCATATTGTCTTGCCGTTCTTAAAATATCTAAAATATCTTTTCTAGAAAAAGGCTCTCCACCTGAAAAGTATATCTCTTCTACTCCAAAATCTTTCAATTGTTTTAAAATATTCTTACTCTGCTTAGTTGTTAATTCATCTTTTGTATCTATTAAATCTGCTGATGCACAACAATGTTTGCATTTATAATTACAATATTTTGTCACCTCCCAAATAACTCTTTTCTTGTCTACTTTAAATAAACAAAATTCTTGATTAGACATTTTCTTCTCCCTTCACAAAATAATTTCTAACTTCTTTATTGCTTTATCAATAATTTTTGTACCCAACTTTTCTGTAAAATATTCATTACCCTTCAAATTATCTATCAATTCTTTTTTGGTATATGAATCAACTTCAATATTTTTAACTGGCTCTATTTTGTTTTGTATACCATACAATCCAGCATATAAAATAGCTGCAAACATTAAATAATAATTTTGACTTGCATTTAACCCATTATATATACATCTCTTACTCCACCCTATTCTATCTTGCTTTTGTTTCTCATTAAAATATAACGGAACTTGTAACAAACTATTTCCCCTAGTAACTGAAATTTTAGTTTTATAATACTTTTGTGGTTCATTACTTGTTGCTGTTGCTAAGGCCTTTAAACTCTTTTCATGATATAAAATACCATTCATAAAACTTTTTCCTAATTGACTTAACTCAAACTTATCTTCTCCATCAAAAAATAGATTTTTTTCTCTTTTACCCTTCCATAAGCTCATATGTATTGGACAAGATGACAAATTTAATTTTTCTATATTTTTAAAAGAAATCTCCATATTTTCCTGATGGGCTAAGTTTCTAGCAAACCAATTTGCAGTCCATAATTTATCAGCAGCAACATCTGCTACATCTGGTACTAAATCAATTCTATTATGTGTTTCTCCATATGGCAGATAATATTCAATATCAATATTAGCTTTTAATAATTCATTAACTAAATTATTCTGAAAAATCGTTCTTTTATTTGTTGCTAAAGTCTCGTAAAAATTTTGATATTCTTTTTCTCCAATAGAATAAATAAATTCAGTACCAAACATTGGAGTCATCTCCAACTCTTGAAATTCACTAACAGCCTTTTTTAATAATCCTCTTGTATCTAAAGAAGTATTTTTTATTGAACAAAATATTAAGGCTGCTCTTTGGTTCTCATCTTTTAAAAATGGAATAATTCTAAATGAAAATGGGTCTGGCAAAATAACTAGCCAATCATTTTCTCTATCATCTTTAAAATCTTGTATTAAATTCCCATTAATACTAATGCCATCAAACCAAGATACATGAGTATTATTTATTAATTCCTGAACACCTACCATTTTTGTCAAAACATTTCCGGTAAAATCAACAAAATTCAAATAAATATTTTGAATCTCTTTCTCTTTTAATTCTTTTTTAATCTTTTCTATTTGTTCTTCCATTTTTATCTTCCTTTCCGGGATTAGGGGACGGTCCTCGAAATCCCTGTTTTTAGGGATAAAGGGACGGACCTTTAATTTTTTATCTCTCCCAACTTTTCATTAAAAAAAACTTAATAATTTATGAATTTCGAATGCGAATGGAATTATAGCAGAAATTCTTTATTTGTAAAATAGGAGAATCTCAAACTTGCTTTGAGAAGTGCCTATTTTACAAATTTAGAATTTCTCTATAAAGTAATGTTAGCCGAGAAATGATATAAATTATTAAGTTTATTTTTTACTACATTTTACATATACAATTGTTTATGTGTTCTGGATAATAGCCATCATAAAGATGTCCTCTTGCTCCTAAATGAGAAACTACATTTGCTGTCAGCTTATTTGCCAAGAAAAATGTTGCATCTACCCAAGGTCTTGTAACTTTCTTGTCATTTTCATAATATTTTTGTATGAACATTGAAAAGAAAGCATCTCCTGCACCTGTGTCATCAATTTCTGTTTTACAGTAAATAAGGCTTTTATGGATTATATGATTTTCAATCACAAAATCAGCACCTTCTTTACCTCGTGTTACAATCATGAATTTAGCACCTAATAGCTTGAATAAATCTAACAAATTATCCTTTTTAATATTAAACCTTTGCATTAGATATTTTTCTACAATTTCATTCAACTGCAAAATTTCTATATTTCTATTTTTCAATATATTTAATATTTCCTGATTAGAGAGTTTCTCCAATCTTTTAGTCCTTCCAATATCTAATACCTTCTCATTTGGAAAGGTTGTAATAATTGGTATATTTTCAGGTTTTAAGCCGTCCAATATTAAGATATCGTTCGGACTAGTCCATTTCCGGCAATATTCAGTTGATACAATTGGTTCATACCAAGTTCTGTTTCCACAAATCGGGCATGTCCTTTTGCTCACATGCTTATCACCTTCAACTGTTAAATGATAACATCTGGTTTTTGCTTCTCTTTTTCTCATAACAAAAGATACATCTACATTTAATTTCATCAAACTATGCAATGCTATCCTTCCTGCTAAATCTGTACCACATCCAGAAATCACGGCAGTCTTACATCCTCTTGATGCTAAGTTTGCTATTACATTGAACCGTGAAGAACCTCCGTCTATCTTGACAAGTTCTTTTTCGTATCCAATATTTTTGTAATAACAGTCTGCAACTAAGTCTCCTAATGCTACATATCTCATTTTGTTTCCTCCTTCTGTCTAAATGCTATTGTTTCTACTACTTTTATACTGGAATTGTACCATCAAATATGCATATTTTTTTAATTTTTTTATGAAATCTACATTTTAATTTATAAAATTAATATAAATATGTAAATTACATTGACTTTTATGAGAATGTAGTATATTATTAACATAATCAAAAAACTGTATATGAAAATCAAAAGCGTATTTTGATTATGAAAAAGGAGGAATAATATGAAACTTTTACACAATAACTTCTATCTTCATTTATATGGACGGCATAGAGGTGTAACAGGTTCTTGTTTTTTAGGTTCTGTACATTTTCCTAACAAAAAGAATATACGTTTTCTAGTAGACTGTGGTAGCTTTCAAGGAGTTGATAATTTAGGTTATCTAGACTTAAATGATGTAATTCCATTTGATACCCAGAAGATTGATTTTGTGCTTATTACACATAATCATATTGACCACATAGGTTTATTACCACTACTTGTAAAACAGGGATATACTGGACCAATTTATATGACAAAACCTGGCTATGGATTAGTTGACATTCCAATTAATGAAGCTTGGAAAGTCCATTGCAAAGGAAATTTAAATCCTAGATATGAAAGAAGTGACGTAGAATCGCTCTTTAACCAAATAAGCGGTGTTTCTTTCAACCAAAAGATTTACCCTAAGAAAAATGTTGAAGTTACATTTTTCAAAAATGGTCATCTTGTTGGTGCATCAGTAATTGAAGTAAAACTCACTTATGATGGCATGGATGATATTCGGTTATTATTTACTGGTGATTATAATTACAAAAATCTATTTTTTGATGTTGAAAAAATCCCGGTTCAAAATCGAAAAAGTCCGTATTCATTAGTAGTTTGTGAATCCACATATGGTAATATGGATTCAACTGACGAAAGATGCAAACCAATATTAGCTACAAAAATTTCCGAAGCTATAAAAAGTGGAATGAAAGTCATAATTCCAACTTTTGCTATGGGAAGAACTCAAGAAATAGCATATTTAATAAAATGTATGCAAAATAAAGAGTTAATTCCTGAAGATGTTGGAATTTGGCAAGGAGGTACTTCTGCACGTGAAATAACAAATAGATTCAGGTATAATGACTTAGGTTTTAAACCTAATATGAGAGATTTTTTACCCAAGAATTTTCACTTTGTCTTAAGCAAAGATAGACATCAAGTCTGTGAAAAACTGTTGGACTCTCCAAATCCATCTATAATTATTTCACCATCAGGAATGGCATCTTATGGTGCTGTAAAAACCTTTATCACAAAGGCAATTAGCCAAAATGATGTCTTAATAATCTTTCCTGGATATTGTTCGAAAGATTCAAAAGGACATGAACTTATAGGCACACCTAAAGGAGGAAAAATCAAATATGGAGGCTATTCACAAATTCGTAATTGTGATGTAGCTATAAGTGGTGAAATTTCAGCACATGCTAAAAGAGATGAATTATTAGCATTTCTAAAAGACATGGTTGAGCCAAAATCCATATTAATAAATCACGGAGAAGAAAATGACAAATTAGAATTTTCTAATTATCTAAAAAATCATTTTTCTTCTGAGATTGAAATATTTAATCCCGATTATGGATACTCTATCAATTCAAATGGAATATATGAAGTTTTTCCATCAAGTTTTCAATTATTTTAACTTTTTTAAAAGCAATTAACTTTTAAATTAGTATGCAACTAAATTAACAATTGTTAGTCTAGAAAGGAGCAATTATGACTGAATCACGGTTTAAAAATCAAATAGTTATTAGAGGGTACAATGAAGGAGTAACCGGTTCTGCAATTAAATGTATTGTAGAAAGAACTTTCTATGACAATTTTCGGTTTTTAGTAGATTTTGGATTTTATCAAGGAGCTGAATATGAAGAATTAAGTTACAATGATACCATTAACCCTTCAAAATTGGATGCGGTCTTCTTAACACATAACCATTTTGACCATGCGGGCGCATTACCATTGCTTGCAAAAAAAGGGTATAGAAATAAAATTTATACTTCTATACCTACATCAGAACTACTAGGAATTGCTTATGATGATAGCCTTTCTATCTTCGCAGAGAGAATAAAAGAAAAAAGCAAAGGTGCTAAAATGATTTACAATTCCGGTGATGTTCGCAAAACTTTAGAGTTAACCAAACCTATGCGGTATCAAAAAACAATAAATTTAGCTGAAAATTTAACAGCTATATTGTTTGAAAACCAACATCTTGTAGGTGCTTCAATGGTTTTAGTTAGAAGTAAAGTGTATGATACTCAAGAGGTAAACATCCTGTTTACTGGAGACTACAATAATAAAAATTCTTTTTTAGAAGATATTGAATTACCTGAATGGGTATATAAATTAAAGAATTTAACTATTGTAGCTGAAGCAACATATGGTGACACTGATTCTTGCGATATAAAACATGTCTGGGCAGACAATGTAACTAGAGCATGCATGGATGAAAAATCTATTCTTCTATTATGTTTTGCACAAGGTAGATTTCAAGAAATGCTTTATCAGATAAAATGTTTGCAGGAACAAGGAAGAATTCCTTCAGATTATCTGATACTTGCAGATGGAAAATCAGGAATTAAATATAGTTTTAGTTACGCCCAAAACAAAAAGCTTGGAATCTCCTCTGAAATGAAAAACTTTTTTCCAAGCCAAATAGAGTTTGTTAATAATAAAAATCGACAGGCTTTGTTGCACACCTATGGAAAAAAGATAATAGTTTCGACATCAGGAATGGGAAATTTTGGACCAGCAAGAACTTATATTCCTGAAATGTTACCTTTAAAAAATAGTGTTATACACTTTAGTGGATATACTGCTGAAGGAACACTGGGAAGAAAATTACAAGAGTTAGGAAGTGGTGAATCCATATCAATTAGTGGTATAACTATTCCAAAAAGAGCTGAAATTTACAACACATCAGAATTTTCATCACATGCAAAAGCAGATGAACTAATAGCATTTATTAAAAAGTTTTCTAATGTTCGCTCAGTTTTAGTAACACATGGCGAACCAAAAACTAAAGAAAAATTTGCTAATCGTGTTGTAAAAGAAACATCTGTCAATAAAGTAGGTGTCTTAGGAAACGGCTACTCATATAGGATAGGACCATATGGAATTATAAAATCGATTCAAGATTAATGTTCAAAAATTTAGGCTGTTGATTTCTATCAACAGCCATTCTTTTCATCTCTCAATAATTTATCTTGCATCTCTTCTAAGATTTCATCATCCACCACATTTTTAAAAGTAATAGAAATCTTTGATTCTGAAACATCAAATTCAAGCATATCAAGTTTGTTTTTATCAACAATATCTAAAACACTTTTCATCGCATCAATATTTCTGATAATACCATTTCCAACTATTGAAACCCTTGATAAGTCTTTCTTTATAATACTTTTTATAGTATTTTCTTCTATAATATCTGATATAACAGTACCTGGTTTATTATTAAAAGTAGATTTAGTTATAATAGGAATTTTAAATCTCTCCCCTATCTCAATACATCTATTGTGCAATACCTTAGCACCTTCACTCGAAATTTCCAGCATCTCTTCATATGATAAAGCCGAAAGTTTTTTAGAGTTTTTAATTTTATTTGGGTCAGCAGTATACACTCCATCTACATCTGAAAAAATATAACAATTTTTAGCATCTAAAGCTGCCGCAACAGCTACTGCTGATGTATCTGAGCCACCTCTACCAAATGTAGTTATATCCATATTTTCATTTATTCCTTGAAAACCTGTAATAATAACTATATGTTTTTTCTCTAACTCTTTCAAAATCCTTTCAGTATTAATATTTTGTATTATTGCATTTTCATTTGTATTGTTTGTATAAATACCTGCTTGCCATCCAGTTAATGATATAGCTTTATAACCTAAGCTATTTAATAAAATACTTAATTTTGCTGCTGACATTTGTTCACCGCAGCTTACTAATGCATCCATCTCCCTTTTTTCTACATCTTTTGCTAATTCTTTAGCTTCGCTAATTAATTTGTCTGTCATTTTTCCTTGTGCTGATAGTATAACAACAATATTATTGTTTTTGTTATACATGTTAATAATTTTGTCTGCTACAACTTTTAGTCTTTTGTTGTCTGCAACTGAACTTCCTCCAAATTTTAATACAATTGTGTCATTCATTTTAAGCTTCACCTCTTCAAAGCAACAAAGTGCTTTTCAAAATAATATAGAGAGTTTAACTTAATTAAATTAATCTCTCTATTATTATATTCAACTAAACTTTTAATGTCAACAGTGAGTCAATTAACTCATTTCTTTAAAAATGCTTCCATAAAGTCAGTAATATTTCCATCCATAACAGCTTCTACGTTTCCTACTTCATAATTTGTTCTATGGTCTTTTACCATGGTATATGGGCAAAATACATATGACCTAATTTGACTTCCCCACGCTATTTCTTTTTGCTCACCTTTTAAATCTTCTATTTTTTCTTTTTGTTCTTGTTCTTTTAAATCTAATAATTTTGATTTTAACATTTTCATTGCAGTTTCTCTATTTTGAATTTGTGAACGCTCTGACTGACAAGCTACCACTATATTTGTTGGTATATGTGTTATCCTTACTGCTGACGATGTCTTATTTATATGTTGTCCTCCTGCTCCAGATGCTCTATATGTATCTATTCTCAAATCATCTGGATTTATTTCAATTTCTATATCATCAGTAATCTCAGGCAAAACTTCAACTGATGCAAATGATGTGTGTCTCCTTCCCCCACTATCAAATGGTGAAATTCTAACTAATCTATGTACTCCTTTTTCGCATTTCATATATCCATATGCATTTTCACCTATTACCTCAAATGTAACACTTTTTAGTCCTGCTTCTTCTCCTTCTAGATAGTCTAATTCTTTTACTTCATAATCATTTTTTGTTGCCCATCTGGTATACATTCTATATAGCATTTCTGCCCAATCTTGTGATTCTGTTCCTCCTGCTCCTGGATGTATTGTCACTATTGCATTATTACTATCATATTTTCCCGAAAATAAAGTTTCTATCTCAAATTTTTCCACTTCTTTTTTTACTTTATTTGTTCCTTTTATGATGTCTTTTGCAACTTCTTCATCTGGTTCTATATTTACTAATTCTGTTAATTCTTTTAAATTTTTAATTTCATTTTCTATTTCTTGATATTTATTGCTTTTTCTTTTTATATTCTTTATTTTTCCTAAAACTTTTTGTGAATTTTTTTGGTCCTCCCAAAATTTTGCGTCTAGTGTTTGTTTTTCTAATTCTTTTAATTCTTCTTGTAATTTAGCAATGTCAAAGTGACTCACCTAATTCTTTTAATTTATTTTCTAATTCTTCTAGTATCTTAGAGTTTTCTTCTAATTCAAACATTTTATCACTCTCCTAACATGCTCTATTTTAACATATAATTTCATAGATTTCAATTTATAAATTGATAATTTATTAAGGTG
>CAWVDV010000028.1:0-3635 GCA_963928115.1 Bacillota bacterium
AAGAGATTGCTAAAAAAGTAACTAGTGATGAAGATATAGAAATATTAGAAGATAATATTACACCAGAATATAAATGTGATTGTTCAAAGGAACACATGAAAGATGCTTTGATTAGTATAGGAAAAAAAGATTTAGAAGAAATTTTAAAAGAAGATGGAAAAGCGGAATTAATGTGTCACTTTTGCAATAAAAAATATACATTTACAAAAGAAGAATTAGAAGAGATGATATTAGAAATTTAAAAAGGAGTAGATGAAAATGGAAGAAAAAATTTATATTTTTGGACATAAAAATCCAGATACAGATTCAATATGTTCAGCATTAGTAAAAGAAAGATTTAACAGAAAATTAGGATATGAAAAATGTGTTGCAAGAAGATTAGGAAACCTTAACAAAGAAACACAATATGTTTTAAACTATTTAGGAATAGAAGCACCTGAACTATTAGAAAAGGTAGAAGAAGGACAAGAAGTAATATTAGTAGACCACAATGAGTTTAATCAAAGTGTAGAAGGAATTGAAAAAGCAAAAGTAATAGGAGTTATAGACCATCACAGAATAGCGAACTTTGAAACGTCAGAACCTTTATATTACAATGCAAGACCATATGGATGTACATGTACAATATTATATAAAGAATATAAACAAAGAGGATTAGAAATCAGTAAAGAAGAAGCAATTTTAATGGCAAGCGCAATTATATCAGATACCTTGTTATTAAAGTCACCAACAACAACTAATCATGATGTAAAAGCATTAGAGGAATTAGAAAAAATAGCAGGAATAGATATAAAAGAATATGGACTAGAAATGTTAAAAGCAGGAACAGATTTAGATGATTTCTCAGCAGAAGAATTAATCAATTTAGATGCAAAAAGTTTAGATAAAGAAGGAACTAAATTTGTAATAGCACAAGTAAATACAGTAAGTATAGATGATGTATTAAAAAGACAAGAAGAAATTGAAAATGAGATGCAAAAAGCAATAGAAGAAAAAGGTTTAAGTTTATTTGTATTTGCAATTACAGATATATTAAACAGCAATTCTGAAATAATTGCATTAGGTGAAAAATCAAATGTAATTGAGCCAGCTTTTGGAAAGACTTTAGAAAACAATAGAGCTTTCTTAGAAGGAGTGGTTTCAAGAAAAAAACAACTTTTACCTAATATAGATAAAAATATATAAAAATGTAAATGGGGATATCAGTTTTTTTGATGCCCTTTTTTAATGTCTCATTGGGGACGTTTCTTAATGAGACATAATGTCTCAAAAGGAAACGTCCCCAATGAGACAGAGACAAAATTTCAAAACCACTTGCATAATTTAGTTATTAAATTTATAATAAAGAAGTAGAATTAAAGAGAAAGAAAAATTATATATCTAAAAAGATATGTCGAAAAACGGATGAAATGTCCCAAAGAAAATGTCAAAAACGGACAAAGAAAGGATGAAATAGATGGAAGAACAAGCTACTAGGAAGAATACAAGAAGTAAAAAAGAGACTTTTATGCAAGGTGTAATAACATTAATATTTTCACAACTATTAATTAAGGTGTTAGGATTAGTATATTCTCTTTATTTAACAAATAGAGAAGGATTTGGAGATAAAGGAAATGGAATTGTTGCAGCAGGATATCAAATATATGCAATGTTATTAACAATTTCATCAATAGGAGTACCTAATGCGATTTCAAAATTAGTGTCAGAGAGAATTGCTATTCGGAGATCATAAAGGAGCACATAGGATTTTCAAAATAGCTTTTGCAACTTTTGCCATGATTGGTATAGTAGGAAGTTTAATGCTATTTTTAGGTGCTAATATGATAGCAAATTATTGGTTACAAATACCAGAAGCGGAAATGACATTAGTTGCATTATCACCTGCAATTTTCTTCGTTGCAATATCTTCAGTTATGAGAGGATATTTTAATGCAAGACAAGAAATAAAAGCAACAGCAAGATCACAGACCTTAGAACAGATTTTTAAAACAGCTCTAACAATTATATTAGTAGAAATTATAGCAATAATTTCAAATGTTTCAACACAATGGATGGCAGGAGGAGCAACACTTGCAACTACACTTGCAACATTTGCAGGATTTGGATATCTATATTTATACTATAAAACCAAAAGAAGAGAAATAGCAACAGAAATAAAATCAACAGTTAATTTTAAATATGAAAGAATAAGAACAATAATAAAGAAAATACTATTAGTATCAATACCAATAGCACTTACTGCAATAATGTCATCACTAAATAAAAACATAGATTCATTCACCGTTGTAAGAAGCCTAAAAGAATTTATGCCAGATGACATGGCGGTTTCACAATATGGTATTTTAGGTGGAAAAGTAGATACATTAACAAGTTTGCCACTATCAATAAATGTAGCTTTTGCAACAGCATTAGTACCAGCAATTTCGGCAGCTAAAGCCAAAAAAGATAAAAAAACAATTACACAAAAAACATCATTTTCTTTATTAACATCAATGCTAATAGGTTTGCCATGCACAGTTGGAATGTGCATATTTGCAGGACCAATTTTAAATTTACTATTTCCAAATGCAAGCGCAGGAGCAACAGTGTTACAAATTAGTTCTTTAACAATAATATTTACAATTTTAGACCAAACAATAAATGGAGCTTTGCAAGGATATGGAAAATTAGCAATACCAGCAATATCTCTACGGATGCCGGAGTAATAGTAAAGCTGATATTGAACCTAATATTAGTACCAATATCAGAAATTGGAGTAAATGGAGCAGCTTGGGCATCAGTGGCATGTCATGTAGTAGCATTTAGCATAGCTATAACAGCATTAAGAAAAAATATAAAATTGAATTTAACATTTTCACAATTTGTAATTAAGCCAATAATAGCAGTTACTATAATGGGAATTTGCTCATATTTTATTTATACAACATTATCTGGAATAATAATTCAAAATTTGGCTACAATAATAGCAATAATCTCAGCAGTTATTATATATGGAATATCAATAATAGTTTTAAAAGTATTTTCAAAAGAAGAGCTATTGATGTTACCACATGGAGATAAATTTTACAAAATATTCGAAAAACTAAAAATATATTAAAAAAATAGGAAAAAAAGAAGGATTTTCAGTATTTTTGGCGAATTTATTTAATTAGTAGTACATTTATTACAATTTTGTGATAAAAGTACATAAACTTAATTCTTATAGGAGGTATAAAAAATGAACAAAGCTGAATTAATCGCAGCAGTGGCTGCAAAAACAGGTGAAACAAAAAAAGCAGCTGAAGCATCAGTAAACGCTTTTGTTGACGTTGTAACAGATGCACTTAAAAAAGGAGACAAAGTTCAATTAGTTGGATTTGGATCTTTTGAAGTAAGAAAAAGAGCAGCTAGAAAAGGTAGAAACCCACAAACTAAAGAAGAAATCAAAATACCTGCATCTAAAGCTCCAGTATTCAAAGCTGGTAAAGCATTAAAAGATTTAGTAAACAAAAAATAAAAAATAAAAAACCATATAAATATATGAATTCATAGGAAGAGACTAGAAATAGCAATGTCATTAACTTAAGAAAAAGTAAAAGAGAAAAATTGCAATAATTTGTGATTTTTCTCTTTTCTTTAAATCAAACTAGTAGTTA
>CAWVDV010000029.1:0-3981 GCA_963928115.1 Bacillota bacterium
CAAGATATTTTCAAAGCTTTAAAATTAAAAATAATCCCATTAGGAGGATTACATGAAGTAGGAAAAAATATAACAGTATTTGAATATGAAAATGAGATAATAGTTGTAGACTGCGGATTATCATTTCCAGAAGATGATATGCTAGGTGTAGATTTAGTTATACCAGATATCAGCTATTTAGAGAAAAATGTTGATAAAATAAAAGGATTAATAATAACACATGGACACGAAGACCATATAGGAAGTGTGCCATATTTATTAAAGAAAATAAATATTCCAATTTATGCACCAAAATTAGCAGCAGGACTAATCAGAAATAAATTAGAAGAGCATAAATTATTAAGAAGTACAACATTAATAGAAATTATGCAAGGACAAACCTTACAATTAGGAAAGAACTTTAAAATAGAAATAATAAGAAGTACACATAGTATACCAGATTCAGTAATGCTTGCAATAACAACACCTGCTGGAACAATATTACACACAGGTGACTTCAAAGTAGATTACACACCAATAGATGGAAAAATAATGGATTTGTGTAGAATTGCAGAAATAGGAAATCAAGGAGTACTTGCACTAATGTCAGACAGTACAAATGCAGAAAGAAAAGGATTTACAATGTCTGAAAGTTCAATTGGAGAAGTGTTTGATAAACTATTTTTGCATTGTACAAAAAGGATAGTTGTTGCAACATTTGCATCAAATGTTCATAGAATCCAACAAATTGTAAATTCAGCAGTAAAATATCACAGAAAAATTGCAGTATGTGGTAGAAGTATGATAAATATGATAGAAACAGCAAGAGAATTAGGGTATATTGATTGTCCAGAAAATATATTTATAGATATCGACATGATAAATACTTATACTGATGAACAACTAGTAATTATAACAACAGGAAGTCAAGGAGAACCAATGTCAGCACTAACTAGAATGGCTGCAGGAGACCACAGAAAAGTAAAAATAACACAAAATGACTTAGTTATAATTTCAGCAAACCCAATACCAGGAAATGAAAAATTTATTTCAAAAGTAATAGATGATTTAATGCAAATAGGAGCAGAAGTTGTATATAGCTCACTAGAAGCGGTACATGTTTCAGGACATGCTTGCCAAGAAGAACAAAAATTAATCTTAGCATTAACAAAACCAAAATATTTCATACCAGTACATGGTGAATATAGACAACTAAGAGCACATAGTGAAACAGCTCAAAGTATGGGAATTGATAAAGACCATGTCATTATGATGTCAAATGGTAGAATACTTGAAATAAATGAAGATGGAGCAGAATTAACAGGTTCAGTACAAAGTGGAAGAATTCTTGTTGATGGACTTGGAGTTGGAGATGTTGGAAGCGTTGTTTTAAGAGACAGACAACATCTATCACAAGATGGTTTAATAGTTATTGTTTTAACAATGGATTCATCTACAGGTGAAGTAGTTGCAGGTCCAGATGTTATTTCAAGAGGTTTCGTATATGTAAAAGAATCTGAAAACTTAATGGATGATGTAAAATCAGTTGTAAGACATGAAATTAAGAAATGTGAAGAAAGAGGTATACGTGATTGGGCTACTATTAAATCAGCTGCAAGAGAAAACTTAAGAGATTATATTTTCATGAAAACAAAAAGAAACCCAATGATTATACCAATTATTATGGAAGTTTAATATTTTTTGAATAAAATTAATTTCCTTGAATAAAATATAATTATAATTGTTGACATTTATTTGAAAAAATGTTACAATTATTATACCAAAAGGGAACACCCCTTTGTTCGGTGTACAAGTAAGATTAGATTGAAAAATTAAGTGTATTTTGAATACACCTACTTACTTGGAAAAGAGCCTGCAGGAGGCTCTTTTTTTATGGCAAATATATGGAAGTATTCAAAAAATTTGTTCTCTTCTTATAAGCAGTAAAATCATTATTTTGTAAATAGTTATAATAAGCATGTCTAACTTCACCAACTAATAGGTCTGCTGCTTGAACAGGATAATTGTAATATGAGTTCTTGTATTTAATTTTAACTTTAACTGAAGATAGTATTGGAGGAAAACTCATTCCATAATTATAATTCATAATTCCGAATTGTAACTCCTCTTTTATAGAACTTTCTAAATCATAGTACCCATTAGAAACTGTTGATTGCTCATCTAAATTAAGAACAAGTTTTACTGGCTGTTGGCTATTTATTCTATTTTGAGAAATTAGATTTTCAACAATCTTTTTAACTTCTCTTTTAATTATATAGTCTTTAAATCTTCCTTTAGAAGCTTTACTATCAAAAATTGAATCTTTAATTTTATAATTTGAAACAACAGCAACTGATGTATCATATTTTTTTATAAAATTCAGTAATCTTCTTCTATCGCTAGGTTTTAGCATGTTAGATTTTAGTTCTGGACAAGAATATTTACAATTGTAATAATTATGAGTTGAACAATAATATTCATTTAATGCTAAATTTTTTTTAAAATCAGTACAATATTTTGGTTTTATTAAATCAACCAATGCTTTATATTGTCTTGAAAAATTTTCTTGTTCTGTTAAAGAAAGGAAAAATACACCACCATATACAAACACTAATTCATTAGGTTCACCTTTAACCAACCTACCAGAATCATCCATATTAATATATATGACCTGCTCGTCTGTTATTTTATCTTTTATCATTTTTATTGCTCCTTTTATTCAAAAATAAACTTTTACTGATTATTTAACATTATATATTATATAATTAATATATGCAAGGGATTACATAAAGAAATTAAAATAAAAACAAACCTTGAAAAAACCACAAATATATAGTATAATATGCAAAAATATTAAATGAATATTTATGAAAATACAAAACTTTATAAAAAGGAGAGATAAATAAATGAATTACAAAGACTTAGCGGATTTGATATTTCCAGATGCAAAGGACATATCATATTATGAAGAAAAATATCCAGAAAGAAACCTAAAAGAAGGAGCAATCGTAACAAGATTTGCTCCAAGCCCAACAGGTTTTGTACATATAGGAGGACTATACCAATCAGTAATAGCTAAGAAGTTAGCAAATCAAACAGAAGGTGTATTTTTCTTAAGAATTGAAGATACAGACCAAAAAAGAGAAGTTGAAAATGGAATAAAAGATATAGTAACTTCATTAAAAGATTTTGGTTTAGAGCCAGATGAAGGAATGATTAGCGAAACAGAAGGAAAAGGCAATTATGGTCCATATAAACAAAGCGAAAGAAAAGAAATCTATCAAGCATATGCAAAATACTTAATAGAACAAGGAAAAGCATATCCATGCTTTTGTACAACTGAAGAAGGAGAGGAAATAAGAGCAAAACAAGAAGCGGCAAAAATAAGACCAGGATATTATGGAGTATGGGCAAAATGTAGAAACGTAACAGTTGAAGAAGCAATTGAAAGAATAAAAAATGGAGAAAAATATATTGTTCGTTTTAAATCACCAGGACGTGAAGATAGAAAAATCAAACATCATGATGCAATAAAAGGTAATGTGGATTTTCCAGAAAATGACCAAGACATAGTTATCATAAAAGCAGATGGACTTCCAACATATCATTTTGCACATGCAGTAGATGACCATCTAATGAGAACAACACTTGTAATAAGAGGAGATGAATGGTTGTCATCAGTACCACTACATTTACAATTATTCCATGAACTAGGATTTAAAGCACCAAAATATGCACATATTGCACCAATAATGAAAAATGATAATGGAAATAAAAGAAAATTAAGTAAAAGAAAAGATGCAGAAGCAGCAGTTAGCTTTTATGAAGAAGAAGGTATACCAGAAGAAGCTGTTAAAGAATATTTATTAAATATTGCAAATTCAAATTTTGAAAATTGGAGAAGAGCAAATAAAGATAAATCAATAGATGAATTTGAGTTACAATTAAATAAAATGAGTGTAAGCGGAGCTTTATTTGACATGGTAAAATTACTTGATATAG
>CAWVDV010000030.1:0-8820 GCA_963928115.1 Bacillota bacterium
AAGAAAAATCAAGATAAAAAAGGTAAAAAAGATGGAAAATTTAAAAGCCTTATAAAAAAACACAAAGCATTGAGTATCTTTATTGGATTAATTCTACTATTTGCCATAAGTTTAGGTGGAACAATGGCAGTGTTAAATATAACAAACCCACCAGAAGTAGCAATGCCAAATGTTGTAGGATTATCTAGAGAAGAAGCACAAAAAGAAATAGAAGATGCAAAACTGGTATTTGAAGTGTCATCAGAAGAATATAACAAAGATGTACCAGAAGGATTTGTAATTTCACAAGACCCAGCATACATGGAAAACTATAACAAAGTAAAAGAAGGAAGCACAGTATCTGTTGTAATAAGCAAAGGACAAGAAAAGACAACTGTTCCAAATGTTGAAGGAAAAGAAAAAGATGAAGCAATTAAGATGTTAGAAGATGCAAACTTAGAAGTAGAAGTGGTTGAAGAAACAAGTAAAACAGTTGAAGAAGGATATGTAATTAGCCAAGAAACAGAGGCAGATTCAGAAGCATATGCAGGAGATACAGTAATAATACATGTAAGTACAGGAACAGGTATAAAACAAGTTACAGTACAAAGTGTAATTGGTCAAACAGAAGCAAATGCAACAAATACATTACAAGGTTTAGGATTGAAAGTAAATGTATCATATGAAGAAGACACATCAAGAGATAATGGTGTTGTATTAAAACAAAGTATTGAAAGTGGAAAAGTAGTAGATGAAGGAACAACAATTACTATAACAGTAAATAAAGTAGCAGAAACAAAAAATGTTACAGCAACTATTAATGTAAAAGCAATTACAGGATATACTGAACCATCAGATGACGAAAATTCAACAGGTGGTACAACTATAAATAACAGAGCAAATATTGAAATAAAAGTTGATGGAGAAACAGTATACAGAGATTCAAATGTAGACAAATCAACTACAAATAAAACTGCAACAATTCCAGGAAAAGGAACAGCAACAGTTGAAGTAATTATAACAGATTCAAATGGAGGAAATTGGTCAAGAACTCAAACAGTAAACTTTAATAGTGCAACAACAATCAATTTTAGCTAAATGGGGGATTTATGCAAGGATTAATTATAGAAAACATTGCAAATCTATATAAAATAGAAAATAAAGAAAAAAATCAAAAAGAAGTATATGAAGCCTATGCTAGAGGAAAATTTAAAAAAGAAGAAATAACACCAGTAGTAGGAGACTTTGTTGAATTTGAAGTGACAGATGAAGAAAATAAAAAAGCAGTAATAACAGAAATAGCTGAAAGAAAAGTATATATAAAAAGACCTAAAATGGCAAATATAACACAACTTGTATTAGTAGTATCAAGTAAAGACCCTAAACCAGATTTATTAATGCTAGACAAACAACTTGCATTTTCTGAATTTTTAGATTTAAAGGCTTGTATAGTATTAAATAAGATAGATTTAGATGATGAAGAAGAATTTAAAAATATCAAAGAAATCTATTCAAAAATAGGATATGAAGTAATAGAAACACAAGCAAACAAAAAAGATATAAAAGAAAATCCAATAGAAAATTTAATAAAAACATTAAAAGGAAATATAAATGTTTTAGCGGGAAACTCAGGAGTAGGTAAATCTACATTAATAAATGCAATCTTTAAAAAAGAGTTAACACAAGAAGGAGAAATAAGTAATAGAAATAAAAGAGGGAAAAATACAACTACATCAACAAAATTATATGAAATAGAAGAAAATACATATATTGCTGATACTCCAGGATTCTCAACATTTTCAATTGAAGAAATATCAAGCAATAGATTAGCACAATATTTTAGAGAATTTAAAGAAGAAATACCAAATTGTGAGTTTGCCAGCTGTACACATATAAAAGAAGAAAATTGTGGAATCAAGCAAGCAATAACAGAAGGAAAAATATCACAAGATAGATATGATAGATTTTGTAAGATTTATGAAGAATTAAAACAAAAGGAGGAAAGAAAGAAATGGTAGAAGTTTCAACATCAATTTTAAATGTAAAAAAAGGAGAAGAGTCAGCAACATTTTTCGAATTAGAAGCAGCAAAAACAGACTATTTCCATATTGATGTAATGGATGGAAAATTTGTTGAAAAAGACACATATCAAAAAATGTTTGAATATGCAGCATATATTAGAAGAATATCAAATTTGCCTTTAGATGTACATTTAATGGTAGAAGACATAGATAAAGCAGTAGAAGATTTTTTGGCAGTAGAGCCAAATATAATAACATTTCACTTAGAAGCATGTAAAGACAAAGAAGATGTGATGAAAAAAATACAATATATAAAAGATAATCATTGTAAAGTAGGTATAGCAATAAAACCAAATACTAAAATAGAAGAAATTTATGAATTTCTACCATATATTCATTTATGCTTAGTAATGACAGTAGAACCTGGTAAAGGTGGACAAACTTTTTTAAGTGATATGGTAAAAAAGCTTGAAGACTTGAAAAAATATTTGGAAGAAAATGATTTGGAAACAGATATTGAAGTAGATGGTGGAATTAATTTGAAAACTGCTCCAATAGTAAAAAATGCAGGAGCAAATATCTTAGTTGCAGGGACTGCAATAGTGATGGCAAATAAATTTGAAGATATAATTAGTGAATTAAAGAAGAGTTAGTTTGGTCAGTTTGGGGACAGGTTCGGACTGACCATTTTTGGTCAATAAAGGGACGGCACTTTCTACCGTCCTTTAACTATTTTTTATTCTATGAATATTTTATTTTGTTTCTTTCGCTTTTTCATCTTTATTAGTTTTTTCTTTCTTAATTAAATAATATACTAAAATTCCTAAACCAATTATAATTGCTATAATTCCAACGATTGTACCTACAACTGGTATTAAACCAATCAACCATAAAACAGCAGCTGTAACAATTAACATTCCAAAATTTCCAATAGTTTTTTGGATTTTCAATTTATTACAAATTAAATTGTTAATTGCAATTATAAATATTGATGTACTTAATCCTATTAATATAAAAGATATAGCTAAAAGTAATAAACCAAATGATGAGGTAATACCTAATAATATTAATACTAATGAAACTAATATTAATACAATTGGAGTTATAATACCTAAACCAATTTCAGGTAAGATACTTTTCTTATCAATAAGATTTGTCTTCTTAACAAATTTAGGTGCTAACCATAAGCATATTAACCAAATAAGAATTGCAGTAGCTATAATAGTACCTAAAGAAATTAGATAATTTTGTATAGATTTGTTATTATTAGTAGTTGCCTGAGTATAATTTACTTCACCTGTTACAACTCCTTCAGGAATAGAAATTTCATTTTTAGATGTATATTGTAAATTTCCATTAATCATACCTTGAGAAGATGCTGTTGTATTTTCATCTACAACTTCAGTTTCAGAAGTAAATTTAATATCATTAGTTTTTACAAAAGCATTTCTACCAATTACTCCGTAAATATTTAGATTATTAGCACTAACTCTTATATCACGATATACATATCCAGTAATAGTAACATTATCTGAAAGTGCATATAAATCATATACCACACCTTGAATATTTAATGTTGGAGCTATTGTAAACAAGTTACTAAAAATATAACCTTGATCTCCAACTGTTACAGAATTTGCAAAAATAAATGCATCTCCACCAATTTGTGAATTGATGTTTACAGTATCTGCAAAAATAAATAAGTTTCCATCTACAATATAATCAATTGTTATATCATCACCAGTTAAATAAACATCACCTTGTTTAAAATTTTCTTCTGTCGTTGTAACTTCCTCATTAGTCGTTGTAACTTCTGCATTAGTATCTGTTTCAGCTGCTATTGCCACTGGCGAAACAAGTGCAAATACTGTTATTAATACTAATACAATCATTCCAAATTTTTTCTTTAACATAAAAACCTCCTAAAAATTTTATTATACAAAAAAATAATATATCTTTATAAAAAATTTGTCAATTGAAAAGAATAAAAACATTAAAAGTTTTTTGCACATAAATCAGAAATAGGACAAGTATCACATTTTGGATTTCTTGCAATACAAGTATTTCTGCCATGCCAAACCAACAAATGATTTAAATCTTTCCAACATTTTTTAGGAAAAGTTTTTAGCAAATCTTGTTCGATTTTTTCAGGCTCTTTTTCTTTAGATAGACCAGTCAAATTCGAAATTCTTTTAGCATGAGTATCGACTGCAATACCTTCAGCGATTCCAAAAACTTCAAGCATAATAACATTTGCGGATTTTCTACCAACACCAGCTAAAGAGGTTAGCTCCTTCATAGTATGAGGAACAACACCATTAAAGTTTTCTAAAACTTGTTTAGCACATAATTTAATATTTTTTGCTTTATTTTTATAAAAGCCACATGGGTGAACAATTTTTTCTAATTCATTAATATCAATATCTGCAAAATCTTGTATCGTTTTACATCTAGAAAATAGCTCTGGAGTTGTTTTATTAACCCTTTCATCAGTACATTGTGCAGAAAGCATTACTGCAACAACTAATTGAAAAGGTTCTTTAAAATCTAAACTACAAGTAGCATCAGGGTAATATTCTTTTAATCTATTAAATAGTATGATAGCATCTGATTTTTTCATTTAATTACATCCTTTCAAAATTATATTATTTCGACATTATTTTACAAGAAAAATTAATTTAGGTCAACGTTAAATTATTACAAAAGTATGTGTGACATAATTAGGAACAAATAATAAAATGCAGAATATAATATACAAAAAAGGAGGTAATAAGATTGTGTAGAATTTTAAGAAAAACATTAGCTGTTTGTTTAATTGGATTAGGGTTAGGCATATTAATGGTTTTATTACTTCCAACAACAGGTTGGTTATTTATAATAGGAGTAGCCGTGGTAAGTATTGGAATAATGTGGCTTGCTTGCTAAAAAGGAGGGGATACATATGACGATTGTAGTAAAAAAAGTACCAAAATTTCTAAGAGGTATCGTAAAGTTGATATTTGGAATTAAAGAATAAACAAAAAAAGAGCCTAAGCTCTTTTTACTTTTCCATCTTTTAAACATTTAGCACATACATAAATTCTTTTTGTTTCACCATTTACATCTGCTTTAACTCTTCTTAAGTTTGGTTTCCAAGTACGTGGTGATCTTTTGCTTATATGAGAACGAGTAATGCTAAGTTTATTTCCATGACTAGCTGATTTTTGACAAATTTCACATACTGCCATTCTTAACTGCACCTCCTAAATTTCATAAATAAATTGACTATTTACAAGTTTACCACAAAAAAATAAAAAAAACAAGTATTTTTTTAAAATTATGAAAAATTCCTTGCAAAATAGGAAAAATGTGGTATAATAAATAGGCTTTAGAAAATAAGTGGTAGGGGACATTCCTAAACTTAATTAGAAATGACCAAAGAGTAAGGTGTGTCCCCTGTCATTAGAAAAAAAGAAAGGATTGAATAGAATGAAATGTAAAGTTGAAAAAACAAAAAACGCAAATGAAGTAAAATTAGAAATAACAGTAGAAGCAGAAAAATTTAATGATGCAATAAAAAAAGTATACTTCAAAAGTGCAAAATATTTTAATATACCAGGCTTCAGAAAAGGTAAAGCACCAATGAATATAGTAGAAAAATATTATGGAAAAGAAATCTTTTATGAAGATGCTTTCAATGAAGTAGCAGGAGAAGCATTAGATGAAGCAGTAAAAGAAAACGATTTATATGTTGTATCAAGACCTGATATTGATGTAACACAAATAGAAAAAGGAAAAGACTTAATATTTACAGCAGTAATGCAAACAAAACCAGAAGCTGAACTTGGAAAATATAAAGGAGTAGAAATCAAAAAAATAGAATACAAAGTAACAGCAGAAGACGTAAATCATGAATTAAGTCATATGCAAGAACACAATGCAAGAATGATTACAGTAGAAGATAGACCAGTAGAAAGTGGAGATATTGCAACAATTGACTTTGAAGGATTTGTTGATGGAAAAGCATTTGATGGCGGAAAAGCAGAAGGTCATGAATTAGAAATAGGAAGTAACACATTTATACCAGGATTTGAAGACCAAATAATTGGAATGAAAATTGATGAAGAAAAAGATATAAATGTTAAATTCCCAGAAGAATATTTCTCAAAAGAATTAGCTGGAAAAGATGCAACATTTAAAGTTAAATTACATGAAATAAAGAAAAAAGAATTACCAAAACTAGATGATGAATTTGCAAAAGATGTAAGCGAATTTGATACATTAAAAGAATTAAAAGAAGATATAAAGAAAAAACAACAAAAACAAAATGATGATAAAGCAAAATATGAAACTGAAGATGCAGTAATAAAAGCAGTTTGTGAAAATGTAAAAGTAGATATTCCATCAGGAATGATTGAAACTGAAGTAGATAACATGATAAAAGATATTGAACAAAGATTATCATATCAAGGATTAAAATTAGAACAATATCTTCAAATGATGGGTAAAACTACTGAAGAAATGAGAAAAGAATATGAACCTCAAGCAATAGATAGTATTAAATCACGTTTAGCTTTAGAGGCAGTAATAAAAGCTGAAAAAATAGAAGCAACAGAAGAAGAAGTTGACGAAAAAATGAAAGAAATGGCTAAAAATTATGGAAAAGAAAATGATGAAGAATTCATGAAAAATGAAAATGTAAGAAATTACATTAAAGATGGATTAACATCACAAAAAGCAATAGAATTTTTAGTAAAAAATGCAAAAATGAAATAATTTTTTGATTATATTTCAAAATAATGGTATATAATTAATATAGAAAAACAAAGGAGGTATAAAATTATGTTAGAAAAAAATAGTTTAGTACCATATGTAATCGAACAAACAAGCAAAGGAGAAAGATCATATGATATTTTCTCAAGATTATTAAAAGATAGAATAATATTTTTAGGAGAAGATGTAAATGCAACAACAGCAAGTCTAGTAATTGCACAATTATTATTCTTAGAATCAGAAGACCCAGACAAAGATATCAATTTATATATAAATTCACCAGGTGGATCAATAACAGATGGAATGGGTATAATAGATACAATGAATTATATCAAATGTCCAGTATCAACAATATGTATTGGAATGGCAGCAAGCATGGGAGCAGCATTACTTGCAGCTGGAGAAAAAGGAAAAAGATTTGCAACACCAAATGCTGAAATCTTAATTCACCAACCATTAATCGGTGGTGGCGGACTTTCAGGTCAAGCAACAGAAATCAAAATACATGCAGACCACTTAGTTAAAACAAGAGAAAAATTAAATAAATTCCTAAGTGAAAGAACAGGTCAAACTGTTGAAACAATCCAAAAAGATACTGAAAGAGATAATTACATGACAGCTGAAGAAGCATTAAAATATGGATTAATAGACGGAATTATGGACAAAAGAAAATAATGAAAGTTAAGGAGAATGATGTATGGCAAAAAATAACGCACCTAAAAGTGTAAGATGTTCATTTTGTGGTAAGTCACAAGAAAATGTAAGAAAAATAGTAGCAGGACCAGGGGTATATATTTGTGATGAATGTGTAGAGCTTTGCAATAGCATAATAGAAGCAGAATTATATGAAGATGAAAAAGCAGGATACAGTTTAAACGAATTAAATGATATACCAAGTCCTAAGGAGATAAAAGCAGTTTTAGATGATTATGTAATTGGCCAAGAAGAAGCTAAAAAAACACTATCAGTAGCGGTATACAATCATTATAAAAGAATAGCACATGAAGAAGTGCAAAATAAAGATGATGTGGAAATACAAAAAAGTAATATCTTATTATTAGGACCAACTGGTTGTGGAAAAACACTTTTAGCAAGAACATTAGCAAAAATCTTAAATGTACCATTTGCAATAGCAGATGCAACAACATTAACAGAAGCAGGATATGTTGGAGAAGATGTTGAAAATATCCTATTAAAATTAATACAAGCAGCAGATGGAGACATTCAAAAAGCAGAAAAAGGAATTATATATATTGATGAAATAGACAAAATAACAAGAAAATCAGAAAATCCATCAATAACTAGAGATGTAAGTGGTGAAGGAGTACAACAAGCATTATTAAAAATAATAGAAGGAACAATTGCATCAGTACCACCACAAGGAGGAAGAAAACATCCTAACCAAGAATTAATACAAATAAATACAGAAAACATTTTAATAATATGTGGGGGAGCTTTTGAAGGACTTGAAAACATCATAAAAGACAGAACTGGTGAAAAAGCAATAGGATTTGGAACACAAATAAAAAGCCAGAAAGAAATCAATAAATATGAAATATTCCAAGAACTATTACCACAAGATTTATTAAAATTCGGACTAATACCAGAATTTATAGGAAGATTGCCAATAGTAGCAACACTAAAAGATTTAGATAGAGAGGCTTTAATACAAATATTAGTAGAACCTAAAAATTCATTGGTAAAACAATATCAAAAACTATTTGAAATAGATGGAGTAGAATTAGTATTTAAACAAGAAGCCTTAGAAGCAATTGTTGATAAAGCAATTGAAAGAAAAACAGGAGCAAGAGGACTTCGTTCAATAATAGAAGAAAGAATGAGAGACATCATGTTTGAAATACCATCTAATCCAGATATAGAGAAATGTATTATAACAAAAGAAACAATTTTGGAGAATAAAGGGCCAGAATTAGTTATAAATAAAAATAAAAACAAGGAAGAAAATAGTGATAAGCCTACAGGTAAAAAGAAAAGACAAACACCTGCAGCATAGGGACATTTGGGGACGTTTCCGTTTGGACATTTTTGTCCATTCTGGGACAGTTCT
>CAWVDV010000031.1:0-10086 GCA_963928115.1 Bacillota bacterium
CACATGCGTTAGAAAACTTAATTCTAAATTCTCAAAAAGTCATGATAATGGGACATACAAATCCAGACATGGACGCAATAGGTTCATGTATGGGAATATATAGATTAGCAAAATCTTTGGAAAAAGATGCATATATTATATATGACAAAAATGTCACACAAATAGAAAAATTTTTAAAATCAATTGAAAAAGACAGTGAATATGAAGATATAATGATAAACAAAGAAGTAGCAATAGAAAATATAAATGAAGATACATTACTAGTCATAGTAGATACAAACAAAATCAATTATGTAGAAGCACCAGAACTACTAGACAAAACAAAAAAAATAGTAGTGATTGACCATCATAGAAGAAGCACAGACTATGTAGAAAATGCTACATTGACATTCCAAGAAGTCTATGCATCATCAGCTGCAGAACTAGTAACAGAATTGTTACAATATGTAGATGTAAAAGTAAATTTAAGAGAAAGAGAAGCAGAGAGTCTATATGCTGGAATAATGATGGACACTAAAAACTTTACATTTAAAACTGGAGTCAGAACATTTGAAGCAGCAGCATATTTACGTAGATGCGGAGTAGATATAATTAGAGTTAAAAAATGGTTCCAAAGTGACTTAAAAAGTTTCAATAAAATAGCAGATGTAGTAAAAAAAGCAGAAATAGTAAATGATACAATAGCAATATCAGTATACGATAAAAAAGCAAAAGACGTAAATCTAATTTGTGCAAAAGCAGCAGATGAATTATTAACAATAAGTAATATTACAGCATCATTTGTAATAGGAAATTTAGGAGACAAAATATGTATAAGTGGGCGTTCAATAGGAGACATCAATGTGCAAATTATCTTAGAAAAACTAGGTGGTGGAGGCCACATAACACTTGCAGGAGCCCAAGTAGAAGGAATGACAATAGAAGAAACAAAACAAGAATTAATAAATAGAATAAACGAATATTTTTCAGAAAGGGATTAGGGGACGGTACTAAAATCCTTCTTTCCTGTAAATTTTAGTATTTTTTGAAGAATTTCCAAGATGTTGTCCGCAGAATTAACGAACGATAAAGAGATGGAAATTGCAATCATGTAGGAGAACAGTTACAAGAAAAAATATAACAAACCGGAATATTTATATATAAGTTATTTCAGAAGAAATGCAGCAAAAAAACATAAAATATAATTAATTAAAGGGGGAAAATATAAAAATGCCAGTATTAATTGGAATTTTTCTAATACCTATAATACTTGCTATAATGAAAATATCAAATCTTATTACAACTAAAAAGAGAACAAAAATACTGTTAAATTTATTACTAATTTTGATTCCAATAATATATATTATTTTATGTTTGATAATAAGAGCAGAGCCATTTGACTTTGAAGATCATTACTCATTAGAATATATGATTTATAGAGGAGAATATATATTACATGCTGGACTAATTTTTTTGTTTACGCCGTTTATGTGGATTATAGTAGTTCACTTTGCAAAGATGATTTTTAATTCAATCAGAGTCAGAAAAAACGCTATTATAAAGAAAGATGAAGAATATATCTATTATAGAGGTGATCTTGATAAAGTATCTCCTAGTATAATAATGTTTACTTCAACATTTAATGTGGATATAAGAAAAAGCATAGCAGCTACTATTTTGAAATTAAAACTCACAGGGTATATAAAAGAAAATAGTAATAGTTATATATATACGAATAAGGATGAATCTAATCTGCTTGAAAGTGAAAAGATGGTTTTAAATTTAATTAGAAATAATCATTTTGATAAAAGTAAATATAGAGAAGTTATTAAACAAGAAACATTAACTAATAAATATATAGTTAAAAATCGTGGAGGAATACCATTTAGAATATTAAAAATAATCATCGCAATTAGTGTACCAATTATTATATTTACTTTTTCAGTATGGTTAGACCAGTATGCTTTTGAAAATTATCGTGTTTATCCAGAAGATGATGGCTATACATATATTAGATTAAATAATGAAGATGAGATAGAACAACTTTATTATAAAGGAGTGGAAAATATAAATGATTATTATCATAGGACTATGGCTGATGGAAGTATAGATTATAATTATTCAGAAATAAGAGCAGATAAGTTTGAATATAGCGTTGTAAGAAAAGCATTCTGCTTAAATTTAATAAATGCATCAATTATTTCATTTTTTGCAATTTTTGTTTTAATAGCATTATATATTGTAATTGATCAAATAATTTATATTAATAAAAATTATAGAAGAACTATTAAAGGAAAAACATTATTAAACAAAGCCTATGCATTAAAAAATTATTTAAAAGATTACTCATTAATTAAAGATAGAGCAGAAGAAGAATTAGTATTGTGGGAATATTATTTGGTATATGCAGTTGTTTTAGGTGTTAATGTAAAAATTGAAGATAAACTAATAGAAAAATATTTAAACAGCTTAATTAAAGTTTAGATATATGGTGTTCAATTTTAAATTGTTAAAAGGGAAATGTTTAGAATATAATGAAATTAAATACTAATTAACTAGTTTGTTATTAAGAGAGGAGGTGTAAATTAATGGAATATTTAATTACGATTTTAGTTATAGCGATAGTTATAGGTATTATAATGGTATGGGCAAAAAAGGAAAATAAAATGTTGGAGGGTTTGATTTCAAATTTAACAGATGAACAAAGAAGAAAGCTAGAAGATAATCAAGTTGAAAATTTCGATGAAAAAAAGCATACTTGGACTCAACGTGGTATGATTGCAGAAGTAAATGTTAAAAGTGAAAGTAAAGTTGCTTTAAAAGTATTATGGTATAATACAATTATTCAAAATGCTACATTAAATCAATATCAATATGCAGATATTAATATGAAAAAATCTGACTTTGATGCAAAAGACTTAAAAAATGGAGATTTTGTAAAAATATTTATTGATCCATCAAAAGGAGGAAAAATACTTTAGAAAATATTGATATTTGATAAAGATATTTATATTTAACATCTATTAGATAATAATATGATTCAAATAAAAATAGGAGGGAAAGGAATGAATGAATTATTAAGATTTACCTCAACAGGAACAATTGGTATTAATATATTATTTCCACCAAAATATGAATTTATTTTTTATAAAGATAAATTAGAGGTTTATAAAAAAGAAAAATTAATTATGACTGTTAACTATGTAGATATTCAAAAAGTAGTTGTAATTAAAAATTGGCAAAATAATGTACTTATTAATTGTAAGCCAAAAAGTTTTAACATTTATAAAGTATCTGATGAAATATGCAACAAGATAAAAGAAATTATAGGAAAGTAAAAGTCTTATTTTTAAATTTTCTTATATCATAATTAATTCAAACAAAGAAATTGTATTTAATATACAGTTTTATATACACAAAGTACTATATATTATAATAAAGGAAAAAATGTGAAATTTAATGAATAATAAAATCAAAAAATTATACAGATATTTAAAACATGTATAATTTTTTGATTTTTATATAAACTTTTTTATATTGACAAACACAAACAAACATTCTATAATTAAAATGAGGACAAATATTATAATAAACTGAGAGAAGGTGGAGTGAATGGAAAAACAAATATTGCATGTAGATGTAAACAATGCATTTTTGAGTTGGACAGCAGTAGAAATGCTAAAACAAGGAAGCGAAATAGATATAAGACAAATACCAGCAATAATTTGAGGAGACGAAAGTAAAAGGTCAGGAATTGTTTTAGCAAAAAGTATGAAAGCAAAAGAATGTGGAGTAAAAACTGCAGACACAATATACCAAGCAAGAATAAAATGTCCAAACCTAAAAATATTTCCTTCAAACTTTCCAATATACCGTAAATATTCAAATCAGTTATATCAATTATTATTAGAATATACAGACAAAATAGAAAGATTCAGTATAGATGAATGTTTCTTAGACATGACAAATTATTTAAGAAATGATACCTTACTAAATAAAGGATATGAAATAAATAGAAGAGTTAGAGAAGAATTAGGATTTACAGTAAATGTAGGAGTTGCAAACAATAAGTTACTTGCAAAAATGGCATCAGACTTTACAAAACCAGACAGGGTACATACATTGTGGAAAGAAGAAATATCACAAAAAATGTGGACATTACCCGTATCAGAGTTATTCATGTTAGGAAAGAAAACAGTACCAAAACTATATAATATGCAAATAAAAACAATAGGAGACCTAGCGAAAACTGATAAAACAAAACTAGAAAAGAAATTTGGAAAACATGGAACTTTAATGTGGGAATATGCAAATGGAATAGATACATCTGAAGTGAAATATTTGCCAGAAAAACCAAAGTGCATAGGAAATTCAGTAACATTGCCAAAAAATATTTCAGATATGGATAAATTAGAAGAAATAGTCTTAACAATATCAGAACAAGTTGCATATAGACTAAGAAAAGAAAAACTCTATGCAAATACAGTAAACGTACAATTAAGAACAAAGAATTTTGAAGATACATCACATCAAAAAAAGCTACCTGAAGCAACAGATACAACAAAACAAATATATATAACTGCAAAAGAGTTATTACATGAAATGTATCGTAAAGGACAAGAAATTAGGCTTGTAGGAGTTAGAGTAGACAATTTAACAGACAAAAAAGATGAACAAATTTCATTATTTAATACAAATAAAAATGAAAAACAAGAAAAACTAGACAAAGTAATAGACCAATTGAAAAACAAATATGGATATAATTCAGTTACAAGAGCAACGAAGATGGATGTAGAAGATTTAGTGAAATTTAAAAAGGAAGAATGAAATTAAAAATGAATGAAATAGAATATAATGGAGAAAAAATACCATATACAATGCAAAAATCGAAAATAAAAAACATGTATATACATATAAAAGAAGGAAAAGTTATAGTTAAAGCACCAATAAGATTAAAAGAAAAATATATACAAGAATTTTTGAATAAGAAATCAAAATGGATTTACGAAAATGTAAAAAGATATGAACAAAAACCTAAAAAAGAAGAAAAAATAGAACCAGAAGATGTTGAAAGGCTTAAAGGCGTAATAGAAAAAAGTATAGAGAAATATTCTAAATCCTTACAAGTAACACCAAATAAAGTTAGAATAAAAGATATAAAATATGCCTGGGGAAGTTGTTCTAGTAAAAGAAATATTACAATAAATTTAAAATTAGCGACTAAAGAAGAAAAAGTAATTGAATATGTGGTATTACATGAAATGTGCCACCTAAGAGAAATGAATCATTCAAAAAAATTCTGGGATTTAGTTGAGGAAAACATGAAGGATTATAAAGTTTATAAGAAAAAACTAAAAGACAATTAAAATAAATTTTAAATAATTTTGTAGAAAAAAATAGAAAACATAAAAAGAAAATCAAAATATGTAATTTAATATAAAAATATAGCAAAACTTGCGATGAAAAGTTCTTGCAACCCTTTGAAAATCATAGTATTATTAAAAAGCAAGCAAAACAAAAGAGAAAGGGGCAAGCAATTGAAAATTTTTTATACAAGTACTTTTATTAAAAAAGAAGAATTAGAGGAGGTTGGGATAAATTATCCAATTAAATTAGAATATTATAAAATAATCAATGAAGATGAAATAATGAAAGGCGAAAAAGCAAGATTTGGAATCAAAGTTATAAAAACAGAATATAGAAACGATGAAACAAAAACAGAAGAAAAAGAAATTACATATTTATCAAATGATGAAAAAAAGATTGAAGAAATATTAACATTATTTAAAGAAAATGAAGTAACTCCAATTAGTGTAGAAGATATCATATATGATTTTTGGAAAAAAGCAATTCAAATATAAAAATCACAAAATCATGTATAATACTTGCAAATTGTATAAATATAGTCTAGAATACTATAAGTAGAAGATAAACAGCATAGGGGAGATAAGGAGGATTTTATGGCAGATAAATTAGTAATAGTTGAGTCACCAGCAAAAGCAAATACTATAAAAAGATTTCTAGGAGGAAGTACAAAAGTATTAGCTTCAATGGGACATATAAGAGATTTACCAAAATCAAAAATGGGTATTGATATAGAACATGATTTTGAACCAGAATATATAAATATAAGAGGAAAAGGAGATTTAATAAAATCATTAAAGCAAGAAGCTAAAAAAGCAAAAAAAGTATATCTTGCAACTGACCCTGACCGTGAAGGAGAAGCAATTGCCTGGCATTTAGCATACATTTTATCAGATGATAAAGATAAAATGTCAAGAGTTACCTTTAATGAAATAACAAAAACAGCAGTTCAAAATGCAATAAAAAAACCAAGAGAAATAGACACAAACCTAGTAGATGCGCAACAAGCAAGAAGAGTATTAGATAGAATTGTTGGATATAAAATGAGCCCTGTTTTGTGGAAAAAGGTAAAAAGAGGATTATCAGCAGGAAGAGTTCAATCAGTAGCAGTAAAACTTATCGTAGATAGAGAAGAAGAAATCGAAAAATTCATACCAGAAGAATATTGGAATATATATGTAGATTTGTTAGATGAAGAAAGCAAAAAAGACTTTGAAGCAAGATTTTACGGAAAAAATGGTAAAAAATTAGAAATACATTCACAAGAAGAAGTTGATAAAATCCTAAAAGATATAGAAAAAGCAAAATATATAATAGAAGAGGTAAAAAAAGGAGAAAGAAAAAGAACACCAGCACCACCATTTACAACCAGTACAATGCAACAAGAAGCATCAAGAAAATTAGGATTTACATTAAAAAAGACAATGTCAGTTGCACAAGGACTATATGAAGGGGTAAAAATACCAGAAAAGGGCACAGTTGGTCTAATCACATACATGAGAACAGACTCAACAAGAATTTCAGAAGAAGCAAGAAAAGCAGCAAAAGAACATATAGTAGGAACATATGGTGAAAAATACTATGAAAATAGATATTATAAAACCGGAAAAGACTCACAAGACGCGCATGAAGGTATAAGACCAACATATAGTGATTTAGAACCAGATGCAATTAAAGAATCATTAACAAAAGACCAATATAAGTTATATAAATTAATATATAATCGTTTTATGGCAAGTCAAATGGCAGCAGCTATATTTGATACAATGGCAGTAACAATTGATGCAAATGAATACACCTTTAAAGCAAATGGACAAAGAATAAAATTTGAAGGATTTATGAAACTTTATGTTGAAGGTACAGACCAAAAAGAACAAGAAGTAGAAGGAATGTTACCAGATTTAAAAGAAAAACAAGAAGTTAAATTAGAAAAAATAAATCCAAAACAAAGCTTTACAGAACCACCACCAAGATATACAGAAGCAAGCTTAGTAAAAGCATTAGAAGAAAAAGGAATAGGTAGACCAAGTACATATTCTCCAACAATTACAACAATATTAGAAAGAAGATATATTGAAAAAGAACAAAAACAATTAGTTCCTACGGAATTAGGTAAAATAGTAAACAAATTACTAACAGAAAACTTTGGAGATGTAATAAATGTAGAATTTACTGCCAAAATAGAAAATGAATTTGATGAAATTGCTGAAGGAAAAGAACCTTGGAAAAAAATGATTAGAGAATTCTATGGACCATTTGAAAAGGAAATAGAAAAAGTAGAAAAAGAGTTAGAACATGTAGAACTAGTTGAAGAAGTTTCAGATATACCATGTGAAAAATGTGGAAGAATGATGGTATATAAATATGGAAGATATGGAAAATTTTTAGCATGTCCAGGATATCCTGAATGTAAAAATACAAAACCAATTGTAGAAACCATTGATGTACCATGTCCTAAATGTGGAGGAAAAGTACAAGTTAGAAAAACAAAAAGAAGAAGAAATTACTATATTTGTGAAAATAATCCAAAATCTTGTGATTATATTTCATGGAACAAGCCCAAAAAGAGCAAATAAATAATAAGATAGAAATTAATAACAAAATTAAGCATTTAACTTTACTTTTGTTATACAAATTTCTATCTTAATTTAATTGTAAATAAAATATAATAAAAGTGTAATAAAACTGGAAAGTTTAGAATCCGTAATAATTAGAAAAATAAAACAAAAGTAGGAGAAATAATAAATAGACAAACAAGTAAAGAAATGCTATAATATTAATGAAATAATATATATTAGAGGGGAATATACATGAAAGGATTAAAAACAAAAATTATTATAATTTTAAATTTAATATTAGCAACAATACTAGGTATGAGTTCATTTTCATTAGCCACAGACGCAACAAGTAATCCAAAATACATAGGCATAACAGAAAGAAAAGTAGAAAGTGGATTTGGATATGCAATAGGAAATCCAAACTCTGGAGGAGCTAAAATCTGGAATTTAATTGAATATGAAAACTCAGCATCAAGTGCATATTCTGAGAATAATATATATTGCTTAAAAGCAGGAGTAGGATTTGAAAATGTAGATAAAAAAGCAATGTATAATGTTTTTTATGACATGAAAACCGAAAAAACAAGTATAGCAGCAGAAAATAGTATATTAAAAAATCTAGTTGAAGGCAAAATACAACTAGATGATGGAACAACAATAAATCAATATAGTGCAATACTTGCAATATTAGACATGTTTTATTATGATGGAGTATCAGATACAGAGTATAAAGAAAATCTATTAAATGCAGCACAAATAGGAGGATATCAATATCAATTAACTAATGATGATATAGAAGCAGTACAACAAGCAGCATTATGGTACTTTACAAATCATGGAGAAAATTCAATATATGACCAATATAATCAATCTGGATGGCTTAACTATACAGATAATGGAATAACATATACAAGTTTATCAGATTATATGATAGGAACAACTAATGAAGGAAGAATGAGACAATTACAAGCAGAGACCTTATATAATTACTTCATAAGACAAGCAGAAGCAAAAGCACCAGAATATGACAATATTACAAATACACAAAAACCACCAATACAATTAGATACAAAAACATTAAATTATGAAATACAAGGCTTAAGAACAATAATTGGACCAATACATATTACAAAAAATAATATAAAAGCATATGATTTAGAATTTGACGTAAAAATAAATAATACTACAACCAGCGATTATATCTTATTAAACCAAGATAAAACACAAGTATCAGAAGGAACAACAGTAGAAGACCTAATAGGACAAGATTTCTATATCTCTCTTCCACTAGAATCAACCATAAAAAGCAAAATAAGTATAGACATCAATGTAGACTACAATGAAACAAACTTCACACTATGGGCATCAACTACAAATGCAGATGAACAACCAGTAGTAATACCAGAAAAAGAAAACATTTCAATACCAGGAAAATTAGAAATAGATATACCAGACTTAGAAGGAGAATACGAATTAGAAATAGTAAAACAAGATGGAGAAACAGGAGCAAAACTACCAGGAGCAATATTTAGTGTAAATGGAGAAAACAAAACAGCAACAAATTCAAGTGGAATAGTAAGCTTAGGAACAATACAAATAACAAACACATCAACAAAAGATAGCTATGTAATAAAAGAGGTAACAGCACCAACTGGATATAATGGATTCACAGGAAGTATTGAACTAAGTGTAGCAAAGAAAATAGAAAATGGAAGATATGTAGTAGATACTGCAAATACAACAATGGTAGTAAAGAACAGTAGTGGAGGTATAATAACACAAGATATACCAGTAACAATAGACAAAACAACTGGCAAAATAACAATAACAGTAGACAACGAAAAAATAACAGGAAGTTATGAATTAGAAATAGTAAAACAAGATGGAACAACAGGAACAAAACTAGCAGGAGCAATATTTAATGTAAATGGAGAAAATAAAACAGCAACAAATTCAAGTGGAATAGTAAATTTAGGAACAATACAAATAACAAACACATCAACAAAAGATAGCTATGTAATAAAAGAGGTAACAGCACCAAATGGATACAATGGATTTACAGGAAGTATTGAACTAAGTGTAGCAAAAAAAGTAGAAAACGGAAAATATGTAATAGATACTGCAAATACAACAATGGTAGTAAAAGACAGCACTGGAGCAACAATATCTGAAAATATACCAGTAA
>CAWVDV010000032.1:0-6236 GCA_963928115.1 Bacillota bacterium
CAATGCTTTAAATTTGCATCAATGTCATTTGCACCATTTGGCAAGGAAATTGAATACGGAGGAGGAGTACCATCATTATTTGCAAATATAATATGGATAATCTTCTTTGGTATACCAATGGCAATAGAAAATCTTATATTTGGATGTATATGGTGTATAACAATTGTAGGAATACCATTTGGGTTACAATTTTTCAAAATTGCTAAATTATCTTTAGCGCCATTTGGGGCAAAAATCGTTTAAGATAATAAAATACCAAAATATAGCAAATAAGTAAAATATTTCCTTCACATTTTACACAAACAAATGTTTACAATAAGCAAAGATGATGATATAATTAAGTTACAAATAACTTAGGAGTGAAGGAAATGCAAAAAACTTATTTATGTATAGATTTAAAAACTTTCTATGCATCTGTTGAATGTGTAGAAAGAGGTTTAGACCCATTTAATACAAATTTAGTAGTAGCAGACAAAACAAGAGGAAAAGGAACAATTTGTTTAGCGGTATCTCCTAAAATGAAAATGTTGGGAGTAAAAAACAGATGCAGAATTTTTGAAATTCCGCCAACCATAAACTACATTGTTGCAATGCCTAGAATGAGAAAATACATAGAATATTCAGCAAATATATATGCTATTTATCTAAAATATTTTGCAAAAGAAGATATACACGTATATTCAATTGATGAAGCCTTTATGGATGCAACAAAATATCTAAAACTATACAAAACAAATCCGATAGAACTTGCTAAAACAATTATAAAAGATGTATTTAAAACATATGGAATAACAGCAACAGCAGGTGTTGGAACAAATATGTATTTAGCAAAAATAGCATTAGACATAACAGCCAAACACAATCCAAACAACATAGGATATTTAGATGAAGAAAAATACAAAAAAGAATTATGGCAGCATAAGCCACTTTCAGACTTTTGGCAAATTGGAAAAGGAATAGAAAGAAGATTAAACAAAATGCGAATTTTTACCATGTATGATGTTGCACATGCTGAACCAAAAAAGTTATACAAAGAATTTGGAGTAAATGCAGAATACTTAATAGACCACTCTTGGGGAAAAGAAAGTTGTACTATTGCAGATATAAAGAAATACAAACCTAAAACAAATTTAATTTCAAATAGTCAAGTACTATTTGAAGATTATTCTTTTATAAAAGCAAGATTAGTATTAAAAGAGATGGTAGAGTTAGGGAGTTTAAGGCTTATAGAAAATAATTTAGTAACAGACACAGTTGGACTATATATTGGATACTCAAAAGATGCTATAAAATCAACAGGAGGAACGAAAAAAATAATAAACTATACAAATGTATATTCAGAACTTCTAAAGGCATTTTTAGAAATATATGACAAAACTACTAATAGAAATGTTGCGATAAGAAGAATAGGTATAAATTTTGCTAATGTAATTGAAACTGAAAATGTACAATTAAGTTTATTTACAGACCAAGAAAAAATAGATAAAGAACGAAAACTAGAACTTGCAATGTGCAGTATAAAAAACAAAATGGGAAAGAATACAATTATTAGAGGAATGAACTTAGAAGAAGGTGCAACAACAATGGTCAGAAATAAACTAATAGGAGGTCATAATGGTGGGGAATAGAATAGCAAGGGCAAAACAATTTCTTCCATTTGATGCACTAAAAGGACTGCAAGAGGCTCTAAGAGAAAAAGAGATAGAGTATGAGGAAAAGAAAGAATTATCTGAAGATACCTTAGCAGAACTAAATAATAAATTTAATCAAATTGAAAAAGGAAGTTTTGTAAAAATTAGATATTATAGGAATGGAAGATATAGCGAGATTAAGGGAATAGTAACATATATTGATTATATAAAAAGGAAAATTCAAATTGATAAAATAGTAAATATAAATATTTGTGATATTATAGATATTTTAATATAAATTACTAATAAAAATAGCGAGAAAGAACCCAAATATCCTTGTTCAGAAGTTCTTCTAAAAAGCAAAGTTTGTCTCCGTGATAGAGTTCCATTAATGAGTAGAATGTATCCAAATCTCCTTCATGTTCTTCTTTGAAGGAAATTCCGAGATTATTGTCATTATCATAGAATTGAATGACAAATCCCAGTTCGAGTTTCCTGTCAACTAAATTCAGGACTGTGTATACATTTGCAATCCGAGCCTTTCTTACTTTCATATAGTTCATCCTTTCTGCATTTAGCAAAACATATATTATTTTGTTACACATCAATTATAACATACAAAACAGCTTTATGCAAACTAACAAAAATAGAGAGAAAAACAACGTTGAAAATTTTTTACTACATATAACAAGTCTTTATTTTTTAAAATAATTATGATATTATGTTGAAAAAACAAAAAATGGAGGAAGAATATGAATATAGGAATAGATATAGATGGAGTCTTAACAAATGATGATGATTACTTAATTGATACAATAACAAAATATGTATATGAAAACAATTTAGAAGGACTAAAAAGACCTTATGAATATGAATATAGAAAAGCAAATTGGAATCGAAGTATATTAGATGATTACAGAGAAAAATATTTTTGGGATTATTGTCAAAAAGAACCTGCTCGAAAGTATGCAAGTGAAGTAATAAAAAAACTAAAAGATGAAGGAAACAACATATATATTATAACTTCTAGACATTTTACAACAGAAAATACTAAAGAAGGAGAAAAAATAAGAAAAATTGTAAAGGACTGGCTAAAGAAAAATGAAATAATATATGATGGACTATATTTTTCACCAGATAAAACAAAGGAAATAGAAAAATTAAAAATAGATATAATGATAGAGGACAGCCCAGAAACTATACCAACATTTGTAAAACATACACATATTTTTTGTTATGATTGTAGATATAACCGAAATTTAGAGTTAGAAAATATGACAAGAGTTTTTAGTTGGTATGATATATATTCTAAAATTAAAGAAGAAGAGTTTAAAAAATCTAATCATGAAAGAAGATGAGGTAGAAATAATAATATAAGTTTTGTGATTTCTGATGATATAGAATTAAAAAAACAGATACAAGAACAAATATCTTCATATGAATGCCTTTAATATGCCTAGAGACAGTTTTTATTTACAAAACGATGTTAGAATTATTTTATTACTAAATCAACAAGAATATGACATGTTTTTAAATGAATATGGTGATGATTTTCTTTCTTATGCACATATTAGAGAAGATATAGACAGTATAATAGAGAAAGGTAGAAACTCACAAAATGTACAAGAAAATGAAGACAGTGAAAGATAAAACAAATATTAATTACAAAAAGAAGCAATGAAACAAGTAGTAGAAATATTTTGTGGATATGCTAAGTGGCAAGTACTGCTATCAGAATATAAAAGTTAAAATAAGTATGTTTTTTAATTTATTATAAAAAAATAAACACGAACAAGAGATTAAAATATAAAATTTGAAAATTATGTCAATGTATTGTATAATATAATTATGTACCTATTATATTTTATTTTTTCAGGCAATGCCTAGAAGGAGGATTTTATGAAATTTGAAACAAAAAGTATAGTAAGTCGGGTTGTAGCAGGGATTATAACAATTCTTTTTGCAGTTTTTTTAAACTGGCTATGTTTACCTGCATGGAACATACGGTCAGGAGGTTTTTGGTGGTATTGGATAGCTGTTGGAGTTTTTGCACTAATTTCATTTGCTATTGCTGAATTTTATATAGCAGATGATGATTTCTTTATTCCCACAATAATAATAGTAATAATAGTAGCTGTTATAATTGTGGTTGGAACAATTGGAACAATTGCTTCATCAAAGATGGTCAATGCAGTCAAATACTCTAATTTAATTGAAATTGAAGAAGGAAACTTTGAAGATGAAATTCAGAGTGTTTCGACTGTTGAAGAATCTAGAGAATTTCCACTATTAGATGTGGAAACGGCACAGAAACTTGGAAACAGGTCATTAAGTGAGATTGATAAAGTATCTCAATTTGAAGTAAATGGAGAATATAATCTTATAAGTTATGATGAAAAACAGTATAGATTATCTCCGTTGGAATACAATTCAATCTTCAAAGCTCTAAATAATGAGAGCATACCAGGTTATGTACTTGTTGATTCCGAATCACAAGAAAGTCATCTGGTTCAGTTGGATAACGAAATCAAATATGCACCTAGTGATATTTTCTCACAGGACTTAAAAAGGCTTTTAAGAGGTAAGTATCCTAGCTATATATTTGACAAATTCCAATTTGATATTGATGACAATGGTGAAGCATACTATATAGCACCAGTATTAAAACCCACGATTGGGTTCTTTGGAGGAAAAATAGTACAATCCTTCGTTATTGTTAATGCTAATACTGGAGAATGTGAGGAATATGCACCAGAAGATTTACCCGAGTGGGTAGACCATGCGTATTCTTTAGATTACTTAATGGGATTAGCAGAAAGTTACTACCAATATAAAGGTGGTTTTTGGAATACCGTATTTTCAAAAACCAATGTGAGAGAAATCTCATATAGTTATAGAGGTGAAAATGTTAACGAAGATGATGACGAAGATGAAAATGAATTTGTAGGTTATAATTCAATTATGACCAAAGACGGAGTACAATTTTTTACCTGCGTCGTTTCAGTCAGCAATGATGAGTCAGCACTTGGATTCATATTGGCAAACTCCAAAACAGGAGAAATAACCTATTATGATTGTGCAGGTGCTGAAGAAAGTACAGCACAGTTACAAGCTGAAAGTTTGTACCAGAATTATGGATACAAGTCAAGCTATCCGTTAATGGTTAGTGTAGATGGTGTACCAACATATGTAATATCATTAAAAGATAAGTCTAAAATTAATAAGGCTTATGTGATGATTAATGTTGAGAATTACACCTTGTCGGCAAGTGGGGAAACTTTGGAAGACACACTTCTTCAGTATAGAGAAAAAATCTTTGGAGAAGAAGGATTAACTCCTGAAGATTTAACTGGAGAAACATCTGAAGAAGTTAAAACCGAAACGAAATTAGCAACTGGGACAATAGCAGAATTGTACCAAGCTACACAGAACGGTACAACACAATTTTTCTTGGTATTAGAAGGAGATGAGAATTTATATATTTCATCAATTTCCAATAATAGTAGACAGGTTCAGATGGCAGTTGGAAGCAATGTTTCCATTGAATACTATATGTCACCAAATGAAGAATTGGTAGGTATTGTTTCAAAAATTGAAATCCATTAATGTAAAAGCCCAGTGGTGTTTTCCACGGGGCTTTTGCAAATAATAAAAAAGCTATACAAAATAGAGGAGATAGCTGGACAAGATAAATTTTTTTAGAAAGTGAATATTGGAAATAGGAAAAGAGGATTGGTTATATTTCAAACTAATCCTCTTAAAATGTGTACTATCTTTTTTTAGCTCTTTCACCATGAGAAAGATTAAAACATCTATTTAATTGAGATGACTTATCCTTCCAATATTCAGAAATCATACGCCTACGATTGTGATAAGAACTTAAGTTTAATAATACATTAGATTTTTTTCCTTTCATGCTTAACCTCCTAAAATTTTTTGGAGGCTTTGAAACCTCCAAGTGATTATTACTTTCAGGTTTCAAAAACATAATTTAAATTTAATTATACTATATTTTATCTTGAAATTCAAGGTAAATGAACTTGACAATTACTAAGGGTTACTTATAAAGGTTGAATGAACTCTGACTCAAGAAAATAATCTTCTATTGACAAAATCAATAAAAAATGGCAAAATGTTACTAGAAAATAAATAAAAATATTAAATATTCATAAAATAGTAACAAGGAGGAAAATAAAATGAATTGTCATAATATGGTTTTAAATTATATACAGAACTGCGAAAAAAATGAACCAATCTTTATAGAAGATATAAAAGAATATATTATGCAATTCTATAAAGATGAAAATACAGAAAAGATATTTAATAATTTAAAAGAAATATTAAACAGATTAAACAAGCATAATATTATCAAAACAGCATATAAAGGTATCTACTATATTCCAAAAACAAATATTTTTGGAGAAGTACCACTTGCAAATAGTAAGATTATAAAATATAAATATTTATTTGACAAATTTGGGAATGTAAAAGGATATATAACAGGAGCAAATTTATTTAATCAAGTAGGTTTGACAACACAAGTTCCAAATACAGTTGATATTGCTACAAATGAATGCAAAAATAATAATAGATATACAAATAAAT
>CAWVDV010000033.1:0-12224 GCA_963928115.1 Bacillota bacterium
AAAAAACTTAAGAAAACACTAAAAATAGTCTTTGTTATAAAAAAAATATAAGATCTTTGTTTAAAAACTATAAAAAGACTACAGGAAGAAATGCAAAGTATTTTAAATACAATTACTGTATTTTCAGTAGCTGTATCAATTTACTTTGCATTTCTTTTTACTTTGTAGTCTAACATACTAGTCAAACAAGTTTGACCGTATGGCAGGGTTTAACAACCCCACACCCCAAAACCTAAAACTGCTTAACTGCATTTTTAGGTTTTTCATAAAAATTTGCTTATTGCAATTTTTATGAATGCGAGTAAAAAATAAATTTTTTACTCACAACAAAAAAGCACTTATGCTTTTTTGTATTCACTTTAGCAAGTGCCAAGAAGAAACCAGAGGGAGAGAGCGGAGTAGAATTAGGTGTAATAATCCCATTTATGGAAAATAGAATTATTACACCTATATATGATGAAACCGTCGGTCGTTCGCCTCGTTTCATAGGTAGTCTAGTAAGTAGCTTTTGCTACTATAATTGCTGATACTATTAAAGTATCTTGTTCATACTTGCCCAAACTTTTTACAATTACAAATCCATTTCAAGTTTTGCCACCGAATACTCTTTTATTATTGTGAGTCTGTGTTCTAAAATCTCACTCACGCACTTTGTATAATTAGACTGCTTATACAAATACGAATGAACTTTATAGCATCGGCTCATCACACCAAGCACTTTTTAAGAGGTGTTGCATTTCTCTTTTGAACAAACAAAAAAAGACTACTCATAGATTTAAAACTATAAGTAATCTAATTTGTTATTATTCCTATTCAATTAAGCCCTAAAATTGATTTTAAGGCGATTTTATTTTAAAGTAGCTCTTAATATTAATAGTAGATTATCTGTTATTATATCTAACCAACATCTAACAAATATCTAACATTTTTTCAAAAAACTTGAAATTTTTAAAAAATTATAGTGGTATATATTTATCAATAAAAGTTAATAGAAGGTGCTAAAAGTCCATTGTTTTATAGGGTTTAAAGAATAGCATTTATTACTTATAATTAATAAGTGTTAAAATTCTTTAAAGACTCAAAATCATGCGGGAAACCATGTGGGTTCGAGTCCCACCATCGGTACCAGTTTGTACTCCTATAAAAAGGGAGTATATTTTTTTGTATAAACCATCAAAAACACTTTACTTTTTTGTTAAAATTAATTATAATATAAAAACAAAAAAGGAAGTGAAGTAAAAAAATGTATATAATATTTTTAGATGAAAGTGGTCAACCAGGAGGATTCAATAAAGAGAATAACAAGTTAATAGAAAATACAAGCAAATATTTTGTTTTAGCTGGTTTTATAATTAATGCAGATGATATTTTAAAAATAGAAAAATGCATGAAAGATATAAAGATAAAGTATGGGTTAAATCCGTTAAACGAAGTAAAGTGGCATACAACATACTCTAAACTAAAATTATCTTTTGAACAATATAAAAATATGAAATTAGAAATAACAAGAGAGATTAGCAAATACAAAAATTCGGTAATTGGTATTGTCATGGATAAAGAAAATTGTTACAAAAATAAATATGAATATATTAAAAATCATAATGATTTATATGCAACAGCATTACACTTATTAATGGAAAGATGCTCTATGCAAATTGCAAATAAATTCAAAAAAAGAGATAACCTTAAACCAGCAATGTTAATAGCGGACAGTAGAAAGAATGATAATAACAATAAGTTAGATAAAGAATTACAAATTGCTTATCTAAGAGCTAAAAATATGGGGACACATTTTATTAAGTTTCCTAATTTTTGTGAAAGCATTGTGTTTGTGGATTCAAACTATTATTCTGGTGTACAATTTGCGGATTTTTGTGCAGGAGCAATCTATAAAAAATATGAAAATGGTAATAGTGAATTTTTTGAAGAATTAAAACCAGCTATTAGAAAACATCATAATAGTATATATGGAGCAGGGATTAAGTTATACTAAAATAAAAAGTAGACGATGGGATTGGTTGCCCAATCCAGCACACCAAAAGTCGGTGCTACATCGTCCATCTTTGTGATCTGCAATTTAATTATACAGTTTTTTAGTACATTTGTCAACAAATGCTCAAATTATTATATGTTAAATTTTGATAAATATGCAAAAATGAATAGAAATTCATAAAAAATATTGCAATATATATTTCGCATTGATATAATAAGAAAAATATAAAGCACAAAAGGAGAAAAAAATGAAAAACTATTTAAGAAAAAGTAACTTAATAACAATTTCAGCTATTTTCTTAATAGTTAATTTAATAACTTTTACATTCTAAATAAGGATTTATTCCTTATTTTTTTGTGCTCAAAATCAGGAAAACTGATTAATAAAAAGGAGAAAGGAGACAAAAATGAAAGCATTTAACAAAAAAATAGTACTAGAAGATGGAGAAGAATATTTAGGATATGGATTCGGAGCAGACAAAGAAGCAATATGTGAAATCGTATTTAACACATCAATGGTTGGGTATCAAGAAATTGTTTCTGATCCATCATACACATATCAAATGGTAGTAATGACATATCCACTAATAGGAAATTATGGAATCACAGATGAAGACTATGAAACAAAACAACCAACAATCGGAGGAATGGTAGTAAGAGAATATAATGACTTACCAAGTAACTTTAGATATACCAAAACATTATCAGAATACTTAGAAGAAAATGATATACCAGCAATATCAGGTATAGACACAAGAAAATTAACAAGGAGTATCAGAAATAAAGGAAGTAGACAAGTAATAATCACAGATATAACAACAAGTAAAGAAGATGCGTTGGAAAAATTAAAAGCATATGATATTCCAAAAGATGCAGTATCAAAAGTAAGTTGCAAAAAGAAGTGGTATTCAAGAACTGCAAATTATAAATATAATGTAGTAGCAGTAGATTGTGGAATTAAGTTAAATATAGTAAGAAGTTTAAATAAAAGAGGTTGTAATGTGACAATTGTGCCATATAATACAACAGCAAAAGAAATTGAAAACCTAAAACCAGATGGAATCTTTCTATCAAATGGACCAGGAAATCCAGAAGACGTAAAAGAAGTAATAAACCTAGTAAAAGAATTAAGAGGTAAATACCCTATATTTGGAATTTGTTTAGGACATCAAATGATAAGCCTAGCTTATGGTGCAAAAACATATAAATTAAAATTTGGACATAGAGGTGGAAACCATCCAGTTTTAAATTTAGAAACAGATAAGATTGAAATTACAAGCCAAAACCATAGTTATGCAGTTGATGAGAAATCTTTAGAAAAAACAGGTTTAGTGGCTACTCATAAGAATATTTTGGATAATACAATTGAGGGCGTGGAGTGTAAAAAGGATAAGGTGTTTAGTGTTCAATATCATCCTGAGAGTAGTCCAGGACCACAGGATAGTGGGTATTTGTTTGACAAGTTTATAAATTTAATGGGGAAATTTGAAAAATAATCAGCATCTTGCGTCGTTAAACTTCGATTTGAATTTAATCAACGTACAAATCGTACGCCTCATAAATTCAAATCTTGTTTGCCTAGCAATATACTAATTCTTTTCCAAATTTGTTGAGAGATATAGTAATAAAAATATAAAAACTAAAATGAAGGGAAAGTGAAAGAAATGCCAAAAAGAAAAGATATAAAAACAGTATTAGTTATAGGTTCTGGACCAATTGTAATAGGACAAGCAGCAGAATTTGACTATGCCGGAACACAAGCATGTTTAGCATTAAAAGAAGAAGGATACAAAGTAATATTAGTAAACTCAAATCCAGCAACAATTATGACAGATACAGCAATTGCAGATAAAGTATATATGGAGCCATTAACATTAGAATATGTAGCAAAAATTATCAGATATGAAAGACCAGATGCAATTTTGCCAGGAATTGGAGGACAAACAGGCTTAAATTTAGCAATGCAGTTATATAGAAAAGGAATTTTGCAAGAATGCCAAGTAGAACTCTTAGGAACAAGCAGTGAAAGTATTGAAAAAGCAGAAGATAGAGAAAAATTCAAAGAATTATGCCAAGAATTAGGAGAACCAGTATTAGAATCTATTATTGCAGAATCAGAAGAAGAAGGAATAGATGCAGCTAAAAAGATAGGTTATCCAGTTGTTTTAAGACCTGCTTTTACATTAGGTGGAACAGGTGGAGGATTTGCCGACAATGAAAAAGAATTGAAAGAATTAATTAAACATGCATTAAAACTTTCACCGGTAAATCAAGTATTAGTAGAAAAAAGTATTAAAGGCTATAAAGAAATCGAATATGAAGTAATGAGAGACCATAATGATACAGCAATTACAATTTGTAATATGGAGAATTTAGACCCAGTTGGAATTCATACCGGAGATTCAATTGTTGTAGCACCAAGCCAAACTTTAACTAATAAAGAATATCAATTGTTAAGAGATAGCGCATTAAGAATTATCAGAGCATTAAAAATAGAAGGAGGATGCAATGTACAATTTGCCTTAGATCCACATTCTTTTAATTACTATGTAATAGAAGTAAATCCAAGAGTATCTCGTTCATCAGCATTAGCATCAAAAGCTAGTGGATACCCTATTGCAAGAGTATCAGCCAAAATTGCAGTAGGTATGAGATTAGAAGAAATTCAATTAGCAAATACACCTGCAAGTTTTGAGCCGGCATTAGATTATGTGGTTTGCAAAATACCTAGATTTCCATTTGATAAATTCACACTTGCCTCAAATAAATTAAGTACACAAATGAAGGCAACAGGTGAAGTAATGAGTGTAGGAAGAACCTTTGAAGAAAGCCTATTAAAAGCAGTAAGGTCATTAGAAACAGGAGTATGTCATATTTATAATAAGAAATTTGATAATATGCAAACAGAAGAAATGATGACATATATAAAAGATGGAACAGATGATAGAATTTATGCAATTGCGGAATTAATCAGAAGAAATGTTGATTTAGGATTAATTTATGATACAACTAAAATTGATATGTTTTTTTTAGAAAAAATCAAAAATATTGTAGATGAGGAAACAGTTTTAACCAAGAATGTTGGAAATATAGAGGTACTAAAAGAAGCTAAGAAAATGGGATTTAGTGATAAGTATATTGCAAAAGTATGGAATGAAAAAGAAGCAGATATTTATCTGTTAAGAAAAGAGCACAACATATATCCAGTATACAAAATGATAGATACTTGTAGCAGTGAGTTTGAAAGTTATGTACCATATTTCTATTCAACATATGAAGAAGAAAATGAATCAATTGTAAGTAACAAGAAAAAAATAATTGTGTTAGGAGCAGGACCAATTAGAATTGGTCAAGGTGTAGAGTTTGATTATTCGACTGTCCATGCAGTAAAAACTATTAAAGAAGCGGGATTTGAAGCAATAATTATCAATAACAATCCAGAAACAGTATCAACAGATTATACAACAAGTGATAAGCTATATTTTGAACCACTAACAGTAGAAGATGTTATGAATATTATTGACTTAGAAAAGCCAGAAGGTGTAATTGCAGCATTAGGTGGACAAACAGCAATTAATCTTGCAGGACCACTTTCTAAACTAGGTGTGAAAATAATAGGAACAGATGTAAATGCTATTGAAAAAGCAGAAAATAGAGATGCATTTGAAAGAGTAATGAAAGAGTTAAAATTACTACAACCTAGAGGAGAAGCGGTAACTAATATAGAAGATGGAATAAAAGTTGCAAAAGAAATAGGCTATCCAGTATTAGTTAGACCAAGTTATGTACTAGGCGGAAGAGCAATGCAGATTGTTTCAAATCAAAAAGCATTAGAGAAATACTTAAAAACAGCTGTTGAAATCAATACGGAACAACCAGTATTAGTAGATAAATATATTACCGGCAAAGAATCAGAAGTAGATGCAGTATGTGATGGAAAAGATGTCTTTGTACCAGGAATTATGGAGCATGTTGAAAAAACAGGAATTCACTCAGGAGATAGTATAAGTGTATATCCAACATTTAGTGTTAGTCAAAAAGCAAAAGATACTATTTTAGATTATACTGTGAAATTAGGATTAGGAATCGGAATTGTAGGATTATATAATATTCAATTTATTGTAGATAAAAATGAAGATGTATATGTTATAGAGGTAAATCCAAGGTCATCAAGAACAGTACCATTTATCTCAAAATCAACTGGATATTCTTTAGCTGATATTGGAACATTAGTAATGCTTGGAAAATCATTAAATGAACAAGGAATTGATGTTGTATATCCAAAAGAAAAAGAAAAATGGTATGTAAAAGCACCAGCATTTTCATTCTCAAAATTATCAGGTTTAGATGCAACACTTTCTCCTGAAATGAAATCAACAGGAGAAGCGATTGGATATGATAAGAAATTAACAAGAGCCCTATACAAAGCACTACAATCTTCAGGAGTTAAACTTGCAAATTATGGAACAGTTTTTGTAACAATTGCAGATAAAGACAAAGAAGAAGCATTGCCATTAATCAAAAGATTTTATAATCTGGGATTTAATATAGAAGCAACAAAAGGGACAGCTAAATTTTTAAAAGAACATGGAATTAAAACAAGAGTAAAAAAGAAAATTAGTGAAGGTAGTGAAGAAATCTTAGAATCTCTAAGAAAAGGTTATGTTAGTTATGTAATTAATACAAGAAATATTGACTCAATAGACCAAGAAACAGATGGAACTTTGATTAGAAGATGTGCAACAGAAAATAATGTACCAATGTTAACAGCATTAGATACTGTTAGAGCAGTTTTAGATGTATTAGAAGAAATCACTCTTGGAATTTCAACAATAGATGAGTAAAAACAAAACAACCAATTGTCATAATATATTTGCAATTTTATGAAAAGTAATGTATAATATATATCAATATAGGTAAAAAACTATATTGTTTTCCTTTTTTCACTAATTAGTGAGAGGAACTTTCTCTTACTTTTTGGTTTTACATAGAGACTATCAACAATAAAAGTATTTAAGGAGGAAAATTATGGTAAGTCTTTTCTTTGTCATGTTTGTTGTATTAACGGTATTTTTTAGTATAATGAAGGTAAAGGAAGAAAAAAAGAAACCAAAAGAAAGTTACAGCCATTATAACGATGAAGAAGAGGATGTTTCAGCATACTTGGTTTTAGCACGTATCCTTGGTATAGTTTCTGTCATTTTCTTTATATGGGTATTTAGGCTTGCTATCACAGTAGGAACAGGACACACCATTGATAACAAGATTGCAATGTACGAAGAAGAAAATGAATCCATTGAAAAAAGCATAGATATTACTGTGAAAAGTTATATGGATTATGAAGCGAGTACATATAAAGAAATAAAAGATAAAGAGGCTATAAATCTTGTTGCTCTTTTTCCAGAATTAAAATCGGATACTTTAGTGCAAAAACAAATTGAGGTTTATGTCGAAAACAATGATAAAATCAAAGAATTAAAAGAAGAGAAAATTGACTTGTCAAAGGCAAAATGGAAGTTGTATTTTGGCAGGTAAAAAGGGCTTCTAAAATAGAAACCCAAGAGGCAAAAAATCCAGCTTGATAAGAGCTGGATTTTTTGTAAGATTTATTATTCTGGGTTATATCATAAATAGCATCTGTACAAATAAGTAAAAAATACAAAATTATTATTGCAATAAAAGTTATTAAGTTAATCTTAACTCTAAAAGAGGTGGACAAATAAGTAGAAAAAATATAAAATATAAAAAATGATAATAAAAAGGAGGAATTATAAATGGAAAAAGAACTAAAAGGAACAAAAACAGAGAAAAACTTAATGGAGGCATTTGCTGGAGAATCACAAGCAAGAAATAAATATACATACTTTGCGAGTAAAGCAAAAAAAGAAGGATATGAACAAATAGCAGCAATATTTGAAGAAACAGCTAATAATGAAAAAGAACACGCAAAAATGTGGTTCAAATTATTACAAGGAGGAGAAATCAAATCAACATTAGAAAATCTACAAGCTGCAGCAGAAGGAGAAAACTACGAATGGACAGATATGTATGACAGAATGGCAAAAGAAGCAAAAGAAGAAGGATTTGACCATATTGCATATCTATTTGAAGCAGTAGGAGAAATTGAAAAAGAACATGAAGCTAGATACAAAAAATTAATTGAAAATGTTGAAGGTGGATTAGTATTTAGCCGTGATGGAGATAGAATTTGGAAATGTAGAAATTGTGGACATATAGTAATTGGAAAAGCAGCTCCAGAAATTTGTCCAGTATGCTCTCATCCAAAAGCATATTTCGAAATCAAAGCTGAAAATTATTAATAATAAAATTAAATATAGTAAAAAAGTTAGAATTATTTGTAGAATATTCTAGCTTTTTTTGTTTGATTATGATATAATAAGCTTCATAAAAAGGAGAAAGACATGCCTAAATTCTTTGTAGAAAACAATCAAATAAAAAACGATACAATCTATATAAAAAATCAAGATGTAAATCACATAAAAAAAGTTTTACGAAAAAACATAGAAGATGAAATAACTATATGTGATGAAAATACAAAACAAGATTATTTATGTAAGATTACAAATATAGAAGAAAACGAAATAACATGTAAAATAATAAAAGAACTAGAAACAAATGTAGAGTCAAATATAGAAGTTAGCATATTTCAGGGACTTCCAAAAGCAGATAAAATGGAGCTAATAATACAAAAATCAGTAGAGTTAGGTGTACATGATATTATGCCCATTGAAATGAAAAGATGTGTTGTAAAACTTCAAGGCAAAGATAAGACTAAAAAAATTGAGAGATGGCAAAAAATTTCAGAAGTTGCTGCAAAGCAATGTGGGAGAAATTATATACCTAAAATCAACAATATAGAAAATCTAAAAGAAATATCAGAAAAAATAAAAGATTATGATGTAGTTCTAGTTGCATATGAAGAAGAAAAAGAAAATACCTTAAAAAATGAATTAGAATTATTGAAAAAAGATAATCAAGATAATGATAATATAAAAATAGCAGTTGTAATTGGACCAGAAGGCGGAATAGATAAAGAAGAAATAGAAATCCTAAAAAGAAATGGAGCAAAAATTATTACTCTAGGAAAAAGAATTTTAAGGACAGAAACTGTTGCATTAAATGTTTTAAGCATTATTATGTACGAGCTAGAAAGTTAGAAACATATAAGGAAAGGGAAATTTATAAATCATGGAAAAACATAAGATAGCAGTAGAAAAGCTAGAAGAAGAAAGAAAAAGCAAAAAAATACCAAAAGAGATATCACAAGAAATCCTAAAAAAGATATTTATAAATCTAATAATCGCAATAGCTATAATGGGATATTTTGCTATTCTAAATTATTCATATGATAAAATTAATCAAGATAATCTAGTAAATATAATTGAAATATGTTCAGGAGTTTTATTATTAATTAGTTTAATATTACTGGAAGTATCATATAAAAAAGATAGTGGAACACTTTCAATTACAGCAATTGAATTTTTAGTATTAACCTTCCACAGCTTACTTATAATACATATAATCACAAGATATGAATATCAATTCCAATTTTATATACTAACATCTTCATATACAGTTGCAACATATTATGTACTAAAATCAATAATATTATATACAAAAGGAAGAAGAGAATATCTAAAAGGATTAAGTGATATATCAGAAATAGTAAAAAAAGAAGAACCAGTAAAAAAAGAAGCTAAAAAGCAAAATCCATCAGAAGAAGAAAAAAAGAAAATTCAACATAAACCAAAATCAGCAAAAGTAGGCAAAAAGAGAAAAAATACAGAAAACAAACAAGAGGTAAAGAAAAAATCAAAAAAAGAAAAAGAGGAATAAGAAATGATAAAAAGCATGACTGGATACGGAAAATCAGAATTAGAAGTTGAAGAAAGAAAATATCAAGTAGAAATAAAAAGTGTAAACCATCGTTATTTAGACATTTCAGTAAAAATGCCAAAACAAATAAGCTATTTAGAAGAAGAAATTAAAAGAAAAATATCAGAAAAAATCAAAAGAGGAAAAATAGACGTATTTGTAACCTTTGAAAACAACTCAATAAAAGGAAAAGAAATAAAAATAAATACAGAAATCGCAAAAGCATATATAGATGAACTAAGAAATCTAGCTGAGCAGGAAAACTTATCATCAAATATTGAAGTGACAGAAATTACAAAATATCCAGATGTTTTAAGTGTTCAAAACGTAGAAGATGATGATACAATTAGAAATGAGTTATTGAAAACAGTAGAAGATGCAACAGCTAATTTAGTGTCAATGAGAGAGATAGAAGGAAAGCGAATTTCAGAAGATTTACTAAGCAGAATAAATAAAGTTCAAGAAAAAGTTACAGAAATATCTTCACTTTCCACTGGACTTATTGAAGAATATGTAGTAAAATTAGAAGGAAGAATTAAAAATCTAATTAAAGACCAAGAAATTGATGAGTCAAGATTAGCACAAGAAGTTGTAATCTATGCTGATAAATGTTCAATTGAAGAAGAAGTCACCAGATTAAATAGTCATATTTTTCAATTCGAAAAGCAAATTAAAGAATCTCAAGAAGCAATAGGAAAAAAATTAGATTTTATGATTCAGGAGATGAATAGAGAAACAAATACAATAGGATCAAAAGCTAACAACCTTGAAATTACCAATGGTGTAATTGATATTAAAACAGAATTAGAGAATATTAGAGAGCAAGTACAAAATATTGAGTAGAAAGGATTGATTATATGCAGTTAGTAAATATAGGATTTGGTAACATTGTTTCTTCAGACAGAATAGTAGCAATAGTTAGCCCAGAATCTGCGCCAATAAAACGATTAGTCCAAGAATCAAAGGATAATAAAACAGCAATAGATGCTACATGTGGAAGAAGGACAAGAGCAGTTTTAATAATGGATTCAGGACATATAATTTTATCAGCAGTACAACCAGAAACAGTAGGAGATAGAATAGATAAAACTGGACAAGATGATAATAGCAATAGTTAATAAAAATTAAAATATTGAATAAATATTTTGATATATATTTGAAAATTTTATAGGAGATGAGTTAAATGATTGTTAAACCAACAGTAACAGAATTATTAACAAAAGCACAAAATAGATATGAATTAGTAATTGCAACAGCAAGAAGAGCAAGACAAATAGCAGCAGGAGCTGAACCATTAACACATGTTAAAGAAGATTCACCTGTTACTTTAGCTGCAAATGAAATTGCAGAAGGGAAGGTAACAATATGTTAGTAATTTTATCTGGAGTATCAGGAGCAGGAAAAGACACAATAAAAAAAGAATTAATAAAAAGAATGGAGAATGTAGAATCTCTTCCTTCATATACTTCAAGACCTATGAGAGAAGGAGATGTTGAAGGAGGTACATATCATTTTGTATCAAAAGAAGATTTTGAAGAAATGATAGAAAATGGCGAATTTTATGAATATGATATTCATCATAATTGCTATTATGGGACATCAAGAAAATTATTAAATGAAAAAATTAAAGGTGGAAAAATCATAGTTAAAGATATAGATGTTAATGGAACAGAACATTTAAAAGAATTATTAGAAGAAGATACAAAAATAGTAACAATATATCTTAGAGTACCTAAAGAAGAATTAAAAAGAAGACTTGAAAATAGAATTGATAAGCCAAGTCCACAAGAAGTAATACTAAGACTAAATCGTTTTGATTATGAAGAATCAAGAATTGGTTTATATGACTATGTATTAAAAAATGATAATTTAGAAAAAACAGTACAGATAATAATGACTATAATAGAAAACGAAAAAAAATTAGAAATATAAAAATAAACAAAGGAGGAAAATATTATGGAAGAAGTAAAACAAGCAGAAGAAAAAAAGGTGATTAAAGAAGAAACAGAAACAAAAAGATTAAGCATGCCAGCAACAGTTTTAATTACAATAGCTGCAACATTAGGAGCAATTGTAGTTGCAAGAGTTATATATTTCATAATAACAGGAGCTTAAGATTGAAAAATAATTAAAACAAATTAAATTTTAAAGAAGTAAATCAAAGTTGAGATAGGAAAAAATTTTCTTTCTCAACTTTTTCTATTTATATGTATAAAAAATGATATAAATGAGAATAACAAAAATATAAAATATTTAAAATTGTAGTTTTTAAAGTTAGGAGAGATAATTTTGAAAAAAGATGACAAAGATATTACTAATATTAATCAAGTAAATGA